>JAJRDU010000155.1 GCA_028748685.1 Methylococcaceae bacterium | reverse complement strand
TCTGATCCCAGGCCGCCAGATACGGTTGGTGGACGATACGTACCGGTGTGCCGACTTCAACTTGGTTGAACAAGACTTCTATGTCTTCTGGATACAGTTGTACGCAGCCATGACTAACCTGCATGCCGATGCCGTAAGGTTTATTGGTGCCGTGGATCAGATAACCGTTAAAGCCTAGCGGCATTGCATAGCTGCCCAGAGGATTATCCGGGCCGGCATGAATCACGCTGGGCAATGGGTCACCTAGCTCCTTGTGCTCCCGATGGATGGATTCAGGTACCGTCCAGTCGGGATTGGCTTTCTTGGCGGCGATTTGCGTCAGACCCAGTGGCGTGCTCCAGCCTTGCCTGCCGATGCCAACAGGGTAGGTAAGCAAGGTGTTGGGTTGGGTTTTGGGATAATAAAACATCCGCATGTTGGCCAGATTAAGCACGATGCCTTTGCGCGGCGCATCGGGAAGGATAAAGCGCAACGGCAACAGCACGAGCTGCTGGCTTGGCGGCGTCCATGGGTCGAGCGCGGCGTTGGCGATCGTGATGTCGTTATATCCCAGGCCATAGTGGCGGGCGATGTCGGATAGCGTGTCGTTTTCTCGGCTGTCTATGCTAGCAAGGGTGCCGACGATATCTTGGTCGTGGTTGAGCGGAAATTCGTGACTGGCTATGCTTTCGGGTTTTGACGGTAAAACAATCTGTTGTTCCGGTTCGGAGGAGAAAGGTAATAGCTGGCAGCCGCCGAGCATCATGCTCAGAATCATGGCGACGGGGGCAATTGTTATCGACAAAATGGGGCGGGGCTGAATGGCGGCGGACATTGTCATTAAGGCTACGGATGTTTGTGTTTCAAGGCTTGTGAAACTAAAGGAACAAGATGAAGATGAAATGAAGACCAGATTAATGCACAATTAAAGATAAACATTCAAAGTGCTCGATAAGTATCGTAATAAATTGGAATTTTTCAAGAAAACAACTGTTATTTCTGACGTTCGTACGGATTAAATGCAGGATGATTAAGGTGTTATCATATCCGCACTGATTTGCTTGGTTATTTATTCCCTATTACGGAGTCCGCATGGCGAGCCTAGACAAAACCACTGTCGAAAATTTGCTTAAAACCTTTATCGATCCCAATGTCGAAACCGATCTGGTTTCGGCTAAATCCGTCAAAAAAATCAACGTCGACGGCAACGATGTCAGCGTCACGGTTGAACTGGGCTATCCGGCCAAAAGCTATGTCGGCGAGCTGAAAGCCCGGCTGGAGGAAAAGCTGAAAACTCTGGACGGAGTAGGTAATGTCAATGTCGAGGTGTCGATCAACATCGTCTCGCATGCGGTGCAAAAGACCCTGAAGCCTTTGCATGGTGTCAAAAACATCATTGCCGTGGCTTCCGGCAAGGGCGGGGTGGGCAAATCCACGACTTCGGTGAATCTGGCCTTGGCCTTGGCCGCCGAGGGAGCGACAGTCGGTATTCTCGATGCCGATATCTACGGTCCCAGCATTCCAACCATGCTCGGCTTGTCCGGGCAGCCGGTCAGTGAAGACGGCAAGACCATGCAGCCCAAGGTTTCGTTCGGCGTGCAAACCATTTCTATCGGTTATTTAGTCGATCCGGACCAGCCGATGATCTGGCGCGGACCCATGGTGACCGGCGCCTTGCAGCAGTTGTTGACCCAAACCCAATGGCAGGATGTCGATTATCTGATCATCGATTTGCCGCCCGGCACCGGCGACATTCAGTTGTCGCTGGCGCAGCAGATTCCGGTCAGCGGCGCGGTAATCGTCACCACCCCGCAAGACATTGCCTTGATCGACGCACAGCGTGGCTTAGGCATGTTCGAGAAGGTCAACGTACCGATTCTAGGTCTAGTGGAAAACATGAGCATCCATATTTGCAGCAACTGCGGTCACGAGGAAGCGATTTTCGGCCAGGGCGGTGGTTTGGCGATGGCAACCAAGAACAAGGTCGATTTGCTGGGATCCTTGCCGCTGGATATTCATATCCGCGAATTTGCCGACAGCGGCAGGCCGACGGTGGTAGCCGATCCTGACGGACGCCCGGCGCAAATTTACAAGGCGATAGCCCGGAAGATGGCCGCCAAACTGGCGTTGCGGGCTAAGGATTTCAGCGGCAGGTTTCCGAATATTGTGATTCAGAATACTTGATACTGTTTCAAGCAATCCCAAGCACTCCACAAAGCCCGCTATTTTCAACGTTTAGCGGGTTTTTTATGTCTCAAGCATTCCCATGAAGACCCATTGAATCCCGTTGTTTTGTCCCCTTTTTAAAAAAGTTGGGCAAGTTTGCTGAAAAACAGGGGACGCGAAATGGCGCTAACAGACACGCAGATTAGAAAAGCCAAGACTTTGGACAGGGATTACCAATTAGCAGACGGTGATGGACTTTCTTTGTTGGTAAGAAAGAAAGGCACAAAATCCTGGCGATACGAATTTAGGCTTGCTGACAAAAAGCATAAGTATCTCTACGGGAACTATCCCGAAATCACCCTGGAGAATGTCCGCAAAATTCATTCTATTGCACGGGAACTTGTCCAGTTTGGCAAGAACCCTGCAACCCTGCTTGATGATGCAACCATAAAAAAAATGATTATCGACGGTGCAAGCCTGCGAGAGATAGAAGCAGAGTCCTTAAGACAGCAAACGGCGGCCGCATTAACCAACATTCCCACCTTTGGTGAATTAGCCGAGATTTACTGGCAAGAGGTTAAGAGGGTGTAGACAAAATAAATCACCCGGTTAACCGGCAGGCCAGCATTCTGGCTTCCGCCAGCCAAACCGATGCTTCGGACACCTTAGTCAATCGATCATGGTGCATGACCAGACGTCGGGCGCGTTCGTTCCAGGCGTGAGTGCGCTCGACCACCCAACGTTTT
>JAJRDU010000154.1 GCA_028748685.1 Methylococcaceae bacterium | reverse complement strand
TAGCGCATTGGTTTGAAGTTTCTCAATGGGTGAGTCTTGCGTGATGAGCCGTGTACGGACCCGTACGCACGGTTCTGTGGGCAGACGGAGGCTTCGGCCTCCTCTGACCCGATCCGAATGAAATAAACTGGCCAATGCCAAACTATCGGCGTAATCGTAATTCGCGCGAAATTTATTTTTTTCACGGTTAACCTGCTTGAACGAAAATCGGCATTGTTGATTGGGCATATTGTTGAAATGGGTGGGCGATATGTCTGAATCTTTTGAGGCAGGTGAAATAGATTTAATAGGTATTTCGAACGGCGGATGGCGCTTCGCTTATCCTCCCTACATCCCGTAGCCAGGGCCGTAGGGCGGATAACCAACGCGCCATCCGCCGAATGAAATAAATTTGTCCAATGCCAAACTATCGATGCAATCGCGAACCAAGCATTTACCTCTTAGGAAATTCATATGTTGAAACGTCTGTTACTCGTCGTCATGCTCTGCACGCCGCTTGCCGCCTGGGCATTATTAAAGCCGGTTCGAGTCGTTGCGCCCGAATGGGCCGGATTGTCTTGCGTCACAGATACCTTGTGTACCGACGACGTCTCCCGCACCCTGGAAGCGGCGGCGCTGTACGACGAAGCTTTGACGTTTGTGGATGTAGCGCTTGGCGCTATCGATAACAAGCCGCGCGTCATTTTCTGCGGTTCCGACGCCTGTTCCGAGTCCTTCGGTCTCGGCCGGCGCGCCGGCATGACGATAGGCACATTCGGGATCGTCATCAATACTAGGGGATGGAAACCTTTCTATGTGCGTCATGAATTGATCCATCATCTTCAAAATGAGCGACTGGGGATGTTCGTGGCCTGGACCAAACCCGAGTGGTTGGTCGAGGGGATGGCGTACGCGCTCAGCGAAGACCCGCGTCAAAAGCTTTCCGAGCCTTTTCAGCAATACCGCTCCGAATTCGAAAATTGGTATGCCACTGTCGGTAAGGAACGAATCTGGAGCGAGGCGGGTAAGCTATGAACGCGCGCGGGTGGGAATGCCTTTGGGTTTTAGTCGGATGACTGAGCGGTGATGCGGGTGACGCCGGATGATCTAGTCAATCGCAGAATTGCCTGGGAGGCGCTTTCCGATTTGTATCTGGATACCGACATCTCTCATGCCAGACGGTGGCGAGTCGAAAAACTTGCGACCCTGCCTTACAGCATTGAAGAGTTGGAGCAGATCCTGGTCGAAGAAGTACATCCCGTGTGCCGCTGGAACCTGGTCTGCGTTGCCGGCGCCTGGGCCGGCTTCGATTTGGAGTGGCTGGAGTCGAAAATCCTTAAACGGCTTCGATCGCCGCTACGGAAGATGCGTTGGTTCAAGCCACGCCGTCTGCCGAGTGAGGTGTCGCGCGAGTGGAATTTAACAAAGTCGGGGATTTGCGTACTGCGAGAGGCGCAACGAGTGCGAGCTGTCTAGTCGCGTCGGTGCGCCTCGTCCCAGCGCTTTATCGGAGAGGCAATACCGTTAAGTTAAGCCATTCGTGGTGAGCCCTTCGACTACGCTCAGGAGAGCCTTGTCGAACCATGAGCCGCTCAACCTTGGGTGGCTCGGATCGAGCGGCCGCTATCCATTTATTGGGCGTTCAATTAATGGATACCTGTCTAGTTTTTACACTCTTACGCCGGCACGGCGCTACCGAGACGGCTGGCATACTGCATTCATCGAATCCTTCGCACTTCCTTACAGCCCTCTAGTTTAAAGGGTTCGTCGCAAAAAACGTTGTTTCTCGACAAACCAGGCACGGCAATTGCTATTGGGGGTGGGTATGCGCAATTTTTAGTATTCACTCTCCGGGATAAGCATGGATTTTCCAATTTTTCATATCGATTTTATCGGCAATCGCCTATTGATCGCGGCCGATGCGATTTTGCACGTTCTGATAAATCACGCCTTTGCGATAGGAGCTTTGCCTATCATTGCCTTGCTGGAATATATCGGTATCAGTAACCGAGATCCGCGCTGGGATCAACTGGCTTATCGTTTGTTAAAAGTCATTTTCATCGTCACCACGACCGTTGGCGCGATGACCGGAGTCGGCATCTGGTTTTCGGCGGCCTTGGTCAACCCCGCCGCGATAGGCAGCTTGATTCGGGTGTTTTTCTGGGGCTGGTTTGCCGAATGGCTGGTGTTTGTCACCGAAGTCTCGTTGATTATGGTCTATTTCCTGAGCTGGCAATCCGCAGCCAAGTCTCCCGAAGCCAAACACAAACATTTGAAGTTGGGGATTGCGCTGGCGGTATTTTCCTGGATCACGATGGCCATCATCGTGGCGATCCTGGGATTCATGATGGAGCCCGGCAATTGGCATAGCGATCAGTCGCTGTTATCGGGTTTATTCAATCCGATGTACGCGCCGCAACTGGCGTTTAGAACCTCGTTGGCCATGGTGATGGGCGGCATGACCATGATTTGTTTCATGTACTGGTTCACCGTCAATGATCTGCCGCTACGCAGCGGGGTCATGTTTTTGATCGCCCGTTGGTCCGCGCTATGGATGGGGGTGTTGGTGATCGCCTCGTACTGGTATTACCAAGTGGTGCCTCAAAATATGCTGGCCAACTTGCCGGTGGCGATCACCACTCAGGAGTACACCGACTGGCATGCAAACTTTAAGTGGCTGCTGATTATCGGCTCGCTGTTTGTGGCCTGGGTGTTGCTGGAGAGCATACGCCAGCCCGGCAAAGTACATGGCGGCAAATACTTGGCCTCGCTCGTCGTGTTGTGTCTGATGTTGGGCCAGTTTGAGCGGGTCAGGGAATTTATTCGCAAACCGTTTATCGTCGGCAATTACATGTATGCGAACGGCATCCGGGTATCCGATTACCCTTTGTTGCAGCGCGACGGCATGTTGCAACACGCGACTTACACCGACATTCGCCACATTACCCCCGATAACCAGGTGAAGGCCGGACGAGAAGTGTTTGAGATCGCCTGTACGCGCTGCCATACCGTCAAGGGCGTCAACGGCATACGCGCGCAGCTGATCAAGATGTACGGCGAGAAGCCTTGGAATGCTTCCGTGATCGCCGCCTACATAGACAACATGCATGGCGCCCGCTATTTCATGCCGCCGTTTCCGGGCAATAGCTCCGAGCTGGAAGCCTTGTCGGTCTATCTGGTGTCGCTGCAAACCCGCGCCCGGGCTATCGAGGGCGCGCAAACCACCGGCATTCCCAAGCCGGACAAGATTTCCTCGGCGACCCACTACGGCACTTTACCCGATCTTGCTAAACCTCAACCAGGAACCCACTAATGACTTTTCCCGTTCCACGCGATATTCCATTGCCGCTCCCCGCGCCGGAAGGCTTACTCGAAGTGTTATTGATCGTTTCGTTCATCGTGCATATCGTGTTCGTGCATATGATGCTGGGCGGCTCCTTGTTCAGTTTGTTTTGCCAGATAAAAGGCTTGAAAATCCCGGCGTACGAGACGCTGGCCTACAAGATCATGCAGGCGGTTACGGTTAACAAGAGCATGGCGGTGGTGATGGGGGTGGCGCCGCTGCTGATCATCAATACCCTTTACGCGCCGCAGTTCTATGCCTCCAGTGCCTTGATCGGGAGCGCCTGGATGGCGGTGATTCCGCTGGTCATCGTCGCGTTCCTGTTGGCGTATGCGCACAAATTCTGGTGGCACCGCTTCGTCAATATTCCCGAGTTGCACATCGGGATTTCGGCGCTGGAATCGGCGCTGTTTCTGTTCATTCCGCTGATCTATATGACCAACGTCAATCTGATGTTGTTTCCCGAATATTGGCCGGAGGTCAGGGGCTTCTTTTCCGCGATGCTGTTGCCCAACGTCTTGCCGCGCTATTTGCACTTCGTGTCGGCAGCCATCCTGTTCAGTTCCTTGTTCTTTGTCTGGTGGAGCGGTCGGCCCTCTTTTCAAGAAGACGTGAAATTCAGCCCTGGGCAGTCCCTGGTCATCCGCCGCTTTTTCTATGCGTTTGCCTTTGGCGCGACGATATTTCAGATATTTAGCGGATTGATCGTCTTCGTCTCGCTGCCGCCGCAAGGCATGAGTTGGGGGGTGACCTTGTTGCTGTTTTTCGGCGGCTCGCTGGCGCTACCGGCCTTGCGCTGGATGTGGGCCAATATCAGCCACCCTGAAAATTCGGTGGATGATCACTTCCCTAGAATCATCGCCTTGTTCATTGGCGCCTTGGTGGTGATGGGCGTTGCCAGGCACGAATATCGGGAAAATGCGCTGCACGATCACAAGGTCGCCATTGCCGAAAAAACCGCCAACTACATGGCGGCCGTGGCCGAAGTACAGGAGCAGGCCAAGTTGGTCGAGCAAGCCAGGCACACCGGGATGGAGGAGCCCGGAGAAACCGGATTCAAGCAGAATTGCGCGGCCTGCCATCATCACAGCTTGCCGACGGTAGGACCTTCGCTGGAAGAAATCCGGAAGGACTATGCCGGCAATCCGGCCGGTATCGTGCGCTGGACCAAGAGTCCGGGCAAGAAGCGGGCAAATAGTATGCAAATGCCGGGCTTTCCGCAGTTGGGCGATGCGGAACTCCTAGCCATCAGCAAGTTTATGCTGGACTAGGCTTTTCAATCCACTGTCTCAAGGAGATAAAACTATGTCAAAAATCAATCGCTTATGTGTCGGTGAATCCCTGGTCGGCGATGGCAACGAGATCGCTCATATCGATCTGATCATGGGGCCGCGCGGTTCGGCCGCCGAAACAGCCTTCGCGCTGGCGTTGACCAACAACAAGGACGGCTTTTCCACCTTGTTGGCGGTGGTCGCGCCCAACTTGATGGTCAAGCCGGCCACTATTCTTTTCAATAAAGTAACCATCAAAGGTTCCAGACAGGCGGTGCAAATGTTCGGGCCGGCGCAACGCGGTGTCGCGATGGCGGTGGCCGATGCGGTCGAAAACGGTACTATACCGATGGAAGAAGCGGACAATCTGTTCATATCGGTCGGCGTGTTCATTCACTGGGCCGCGGAAGATGACGAAAAAATCCAGCGCTACAATTACGAAGCGACCAGGCAGGCCATAGAGCGAGCGGTTAGAGGCTGGCCGAGCGCTACGGAAGTGGTCGAGGCAAAAGCGACCGCGAAACATCCGTTTGCGGCGAAATAGGGCATCGCGGAGATTTATAGGGCTGTATTTGATGGCCGATTCGCCGAAAGGGGAATCGGTTCGTCGGCGAACGGTCACTTTAAAAACGTATCCGGCCGTAGGGGCATGAATCAAAAAGGCTTGAAAACGGATGGTTACAATCAAGGAGAAAATCAGATGGGAAAATTGACACAATTACAACAACCGGAAGCTCAAGGTATTTTTAAGAAGTCCAAGCGTTCCGGAGCTATCGGCAAAGAAAGCGATTTAATGGAACTATTTCCCTTGCCTCAATATTTTCAGGCCCATTTTCAGTACATTCATGACAATAACAATGCCTTGCGCAAGGAATTGGCGCAAATGGCTCAGCAGCTGATCGTGATGGAGGCCAAGCTCAATCAATTGTTGCTGGCTGAAAAATCATCGTCGAATAGGTGCTAGGCTGACCTCTGATGTCAGGAATTGGAATCATGAAAATCCTCTATTTCAACTTGTGGAAGCATCCATGATAGATAATAAAACACTCGATAAATTGGTCTCGGAACTGAATAAATGCGTCCCTGTAGACCAGCATCTGAACAAGGACGGGCTGTGTGGCCTGTTTTATGCCTTGGCCATCACGCCAGCCATTATCGAGCCGGCCGATTGGATGGCGGAATTATTTTATGGTGAACGGCCGGCATTGACGGGTAAGCAGGCCAAGGATTTGAAGAAGGCCGTCGTGGCCGTTGTCAAATCGAGCAATAAGTTATTGCTGGCCGGGAAATTGAAATTTCCCTTCGATTTCAGCGCCCTTGACGATGCGACGCTGGATCGCATCTGGCATTGGTGTTACGGTTTTCTACAAGGGTTACGCCTACGGCTCCCATTCTGGCAAAGCGGCATCATCGCCAATGAAACCGCCCAGGCCGTCGACGTAGTACGCAGTAGCGTCAACATTTTCACCGCGTTGATAGAGGAAGATGTCACGGTCCTCGACAATCTGGATAAATTGAAGGCGCAACTCTTGGCGGCCGGCAAGGAGCCAAGCGACGAACTGATTTTTGCCGGTTTGTTGCAGACTCTGCCGGAAGCTTATGAGTGCATCCGCCTGTTTGCGGCGAATATGTCCGAGCGTCTAATCGCTCAACGTCAGGCGGCGTGCGCATAGCCGTGATCGTGTTTAATCCGCCTTGTCGACTTTAATCAATATCCGTAGATCATTTTTGCTGGTGCTGTGGTTGAAGGTATTGAAGCCTTGGCTATCGGAGCGTTGAGTGGTATCGCTGCCGGCAATTTCTATCCATTCGCCGAGATTGGCGCGTATCGAGGTACGCGCGCCATGGGTTTCGATCTGTCCGCCGCGTTGAAACCGTTCCGACCAGGGTTCGATATCTAACATTACCTGTTGCCCCGCCAATCTAGGAGTGACCGCGAAACCGGTGCTGGCTTCTATCATTTGTGTATTGCTGCTGATCGCCGGATAGCCATAGGGTGAACTATAAACACTGTAGTTCTGCACCGGCCTGACTTGGCCGGTCGAGATATGGGCGGCTTGTCCTTCCAACGTGCGTAATACTTGGTTGGCTTGATTGCTTCGTAAATCGCGGGTATCGCCGACCATGCCGCGCATCGCTATGCCGGAGGGCGATACGGCCATCGCGGCTTCGGCGTTGAGTTCGGCGGCGGTCTTATTGGTGCTTTGCAAGACCGAAATCACCAGGTTGTTGAGCCTGGCGTCGAGCTTCTTGACCAGTGCCTGTATGCTTTCCAGCCGTGCCGGCGTGGTCTTGACGATCAGGCTGGAACCGTTGTCGATGAGGCGATCTCCGTCTTCCAGCAAGGGCTGCAGCAAGGGCTGTATCTCCGATGCCGGACGATTGTATAGCGGAATCTCTTCTATCACGGTATTGTCAGCATAAGCAACTCCGCTCAAGGCCAGCAAGACCGGCCAGACTCTAAATTTCACGGTAAAGCTCCATATATTGGTTAGCGCTGTTCAGCCAGGAGAAATCCTTGCTCATCGCGTTACGCTGGAGTTTTTCCCAGACCGGTTTGTTGTCGAATAACACCAGGCTACGCTTGATGGCTTCCAGCAGTGCGGCCGGAACTGCGTCGCTGAACACGAAGCCGCTGGCTGTGCCGTCGGCCATGCTCCCCGGCAGTGTATCGACCACGGTGTCGGCCAGCCCGCCGGTTTTCCGAACGATGGGCAGCGTGCCGTAGCGCTGGCTATACATCTGGTTGAGGCCGCAAGGCTCGAAGCGGGACGGCATCAGGAACATATCGGCGCCGGCCTCGATCTGGTGCGCCAGGTGTTCGTCGTAACCTATGGTGATGGCGACTTTTTCGGGATAGAGGCGGGCGAAATTCAGCAATTTGAGTTCGACGCTCTTGTCGCCACTGCCCAGCAGCGTGAATTGCAAGGGCAGGTGAGTCATTTCCGGCAGGCAGCTCAACACCAGATCGATGCCTTTTTGGTCGACCAGTCGGCCTATCAGGGCGAACAGCGGTGTCTCGGCATCGATCGGCAGACCGAGTTGTTGCTGCAAGACGGTCTTATTGAGCTTTTTGTCCGGCAGGGAGTCCGCGCTATAGGTTTGAGTGATATGGGCATCCGTCGAGGGATTCCAGACCGAAGTATCGATGCCGTTGATGATGCCGGATAATATATCCCGCCGGTATGCCAGTAAGCCTTCCAGACCGTAGCCGAATTCGGGCTTCTGAATCTCTTCGGCGTAGGTCGGGCTGACCGTGGTGATGCGGTCGGCAAAACTCAAGCCGCCCTTGATGAAGGACAGCATGCCGTGATATTCGAGACCATTGGGGTTCCACAACTGGCCGGGCAGATTCAACAGCGTGTAAGTCGTGCTGGGAAATACGCCCTGGTAAGCCATGTTGTGGATGGTGAATATCGTCGCCGGCCGGTGATGTTCAAGCGACAACAAGGCCGGTACCAGGCCGGTTTGCCAGTCGTTGCAATGTACGACATCCGGTTTCCAATTCAGATAAGCCCGGTCCATGGCCACTTCCACCACGATGCGGCAAAACAGCGCGAAGCGGTCGCCGATGTCGGGCCAAGGTAGGCCTGCTTCATCGACATAAGGGTTGCCGGGGAAATTGAAGAATGGCGGATAATCGACCAACCAGACAATCACCCCGCTATTGGGCAAGTGCGTTTCCAGAATGTTGACGTCGCAGTTGTTGACTCTCACCGTGCATAGGTAGCGGCCAGGTTCATAGTTATTGATGCCCTGGTAGTTGGGCATGATGATGCGCACCTCCTGTCCGAGTTCCGAGAGCGCAATCGGCAGGCTGCCGGCGACGTCGGCCAGGCCGCCGGTCTTGATCAAGGGATGGGTTTCGCTGCTGGCGAACAGTATTTTTTTCATGTGTGTGTCGGTTTACTTTCTGATGTTAAGCGGACTCAACAGCCCACGAACCTTTGCTAATTTTTGTTTGATGGTGTCGCTATCGCGACAGTGTTCTAAATGCCGGTTCCCGCACCGGCGGGCGGGATACTTTCTTTTGCTTCGCCAAAAGAAAGTATCCAAAGAAAAGGCGACCCGGATTCCGCCTGATGCCTGCGCTTCTCGCTTTTGGCGAGGGTTTTCGAAGGGCCGTCCTTGGCCCTGCGAAAACGAGCAGCATCCTTGCCGCTCCCTTAACAGGCCTTTTTCGCCAAAAGCTGCGATGCTCGGGGCGGAATAACGGGGTATAAAACCAACTTCGCTTAACATCGGTTACATTTTCAGGATGATGCCGGCCAAGGGCGGTAGGTTGACCGTCACGGAGTGCGGCAGGTTCATCCAGGGTTGCGGTTCCGACGCCACGTAGCCATTGCCGACATTGCTGCCGTCGTAATAATGGGAGTCGGAGTTGAAAATTTCATGGTAGGTGCCTTCGTCGGGAACGCCGATGCGGTAGCCTTCGCGGGGGACCGGCGTGAAATTCAGAATCACGATCAAATCCTCGTGGGCCGATTTGCGGCGGTAACTGATGATGGATTGTTGGACGTCGTGGCAGTCTATCCATTCGAAACCGTGATGGTCGAAATCATAGTGGTATAGCGAGGAATGTGTCTTGTACAACTTATTGAGATCCTTGACCAGGGTTTGCACGCCTCGATGATGCGCATAATCCAGCACATACCAGTCCAGAACCCGGTTCACGCTCCATTCCGTACCCTGGCCGAATTCGCAGCCCATGAACAACAGTTTCTTGCCCGGATAGGTGAACATCAGGGTATAGAGCAGGCGTAGGTTGGCGAAACGCTGCCATTCGTCGCCGGGCATTTTGTTGAGCAGCGACTGTTTGCCGTGCACCACTTCGTCGTGGGAGAACGGCAGGATGAAGTTTTCGGTAAACGCGTAAAGCATGCCGAAGGTCAGTTGGTCATGATGGTAGGAGCGATGGATGGGCTCTTCCTTCATGTAGCAGAGGATGTCGTGCATCCAGCCCATGTTCCATTTCATCGAGAAGCCCAGCCCGCCGGTCCAGGTCGGGCGGGTCACCTGCGGCCAGGACGTGGATTCCTCGGCCATGATCACGGTGCCGGGATGCTGTTCGTGGGTGACCGCGTTCATGTGGCGCAGGAAGTCTATGGCCTCCAGATTTTCGTTGCCGCCGTACATATTGGGTATCCAGTCGTTGGCGTCTCGCGAATAATCGAGATATAACATCGAAGCCACGGCATCGACCCTGAGGCCGTCTAAGTGGAATTCCTCGAGCCAGAAGAAGGCGCTGGCGAGCAGGAAGTTTTTCACTTCGTTGCGGTTGTAGTTGTAGATCAAGGTTCCCCAATCGCGGTGTTCGCCCTTGCGCGGATCTTCGTGTTCATAGAGCGGGGTGCCGTCGAAGCGCGCCAATGCAAAGTTGTCCTTGGGAAAGTGCGCGGGCACCCAGTCCAGCAATACGCCGATGCCGTTCTGATGACAGGTGTCGACGAAATAGCGGAAGTCGTCGGGGGTACCGTGGCGGCTGGTAGGCGCAAAATAGCCTGTGGTCTGGTAGCCCCAGGAGACGTCGAGCGGATGTTCCGTAATCGGCAACAACTCGATATGCGTGAAGCCCATTTCCTTGACGTAATCGACCAGCTGCACGGCCAGTTCTCGGTAATTGAGGAAGTTGCCGCGACTGTCGCGTTGCCAAGAGCCTAGATGCACCTCGTAGATCGACATCGGTTCGTGCAGCCAGTTATGTTTTGGCCTTTGCTCCATCCATAGGCTGTCCAGCCATTGGTAGCGGTCTTCCTCGATCACGATCGCCGCAGTTTGCGGACGGAATTCGAATTGTTGTCCGTAAGGGTCGGTCTTGACCAGTAATTCGTCGCTGTGGCGATTGATGATCTCGTATTTGTAAAGACAGCCGGTGGTCAGGCCGGGAATGAAAATTTCCCAGATACCGCTGCCGCCGAGGTTGCGCATCGGATGGGTGCGGCCGTCCCAGCGATTGAAGTCGCCGACCACGCTGACCCGTTGGGCATTCGGCGCCCATACCGCGAAGTAGACACCGTCTATGCCGTCGATATTATGCAGATGCGAACCGAGTTTTTGATAGATGTGCCAGTGCCGGCCCTCGGCGAACAAATGTTGATCGAACTCCGGTAATACGGCGCCAAAGGTGTAAGGGTCGTAATCTTGATGGGCGTGACCATCCTTGTCGGTCCAGCATAATTGGTAATGGGTAGGTATTTCTTCTTTTTCCGGATAATATTCAAAGGCATCGGTGCCGGTGATGCGCTGCATTACCGGGCCGTCGGCGCCTATCCTTACGGTTTCCGCATACGGCAGAAAGGCCCTGATGACGGTTTTATTGCCTTGGCTATGGCGGCCGAGAACGGAAAAAGGGTCGTGATGTTTGGCCTCGATAATTTTTACGATGTTCGAATCAAGCGTGTTTTTTTTGCTTGGCTTGTTCATTTTATAGCGCCTCAGTTATAGTGAGTTTGTTTTTGGAAAGAGTCGGTAATCTATAAATAATCCGATTCGTAGCATTGAACCGCTTGATTTTTACTTTTCGGTGAAGAGTAACGATAATGGCCCGAGGCGGCAAGCGAAACTAGATACAAATCCGCCGAGAGCAGCTTTTCGGCAGCGATTACAATTCATTGGAAGGGGATAATAATGACAGTCGTGGACTCAAAAAATAAGCAGAGAAGGATCAATGAGCTTACCCGTAACACCATTGCCCTGATTTTAGCCGGCGGACGCGGTTCGAGACTCAAGCATATGACCGACTGGCGCGCCAAGCCGGCGGTGCCGTTCGGCGGCAAGTTTCGCATCATCGATTTTCCCTTGTCCAACTGCATCAATTCCGATATCCGCAAAATAGGGGTCTTGACCCAATACAAGGCCGATTCACTGATCAGGCACATCCAGCAAGGCTGGGGATTCCTGCGCGGCGAATTCGGCGAGTATGTGGATTTGATGCCGGCCCAGCAACGCCATGACGAACACTCCTGGTACCAGGGTACCGCCGATGCCATCTATCAGAATATCGACATTTTGCGGGCTCGCAATCCCGAGTTTATCTTGGTACTGGCCGGCGACCACATTTACAAAATGGATTATGCGGCGATGCTGGCGGACCATGTCGCCAATGATGCCGATTTGACCATAGGCTGTATCGAGGTGCCTCTGGCGGACGCCAAGGAATTCGGCGTGATGCATGTGGACGATAACCGGCGGGTCAGGGCCTTCGTCGAAAAGCCGGCCAATCCGCCGAAGATGCCGGGTAGTGAGACGACCGCGTTGGCATCGATGGGTATCTATGTATTTAATGCCCCATTCCTGTTCGAACAACTGATCAAGGATGCCGACATGCCAGGCTCCCATCGCGATTTCGGTAAGGACATCATTCCGTCGGTCATCGATAAGTACCGGGTCAATGCCTATCCATTTTTGGATTTGCAAAGCGGTCAACAAAGCTACTGGCGCGATGTGGGAACCATCGATGCCTATTGGGCGGCCAATATGGAATTGATCGGAGTTAAGCCCGACCTTAATCTGTACGATAACACCTGGCCGATCTGGACCTATCAGTCGCAAACCCCGCCAGCCAAGTTTGTTTTCGATGACGACGATAGAAGAGGTCAGGCGATCGACTCCATGGTATCCGGCGGCTGCGTGATTTCCGGTGCCACCGTCAGGCACTCGTTGCTGTTTTCGCAAGTTAGGGTTAATTCCTATAGCACGGTGCAAGATTCCGTGGTGATGCCGGACGTGAACATTGGTAGGCATTGCCGGATAACCAAGGCGATTATCGAAAAAGGCTGCCAGGTTCCCGAAGGCACCATCATCGGCGAGGATAAGGCCGACGACGAAAAACGTTTTTACGTGAGCGCAGGAGGCGTGGTATTGGTCACTTCCGATATGCTGGGGCAAAGACGGCATTATGTCCGGTAAATTGAAGCTGGTGCTGTGTTGGCACATGCACCAGCCGGAATATCGGGACAGGAATAATGGCGAATTCAAGTTGCCGTGGACCTATTTGCATGTCATCAAGGATTATGTCGACATGGTGGCGCATCTGGAAGCGGTGCCGGAAGCCAGGGCGGTCGTCAATTTCGCGCCGATACTACTCGAACAGATCGAGGATTATTCCAATCAGGTCACAGGTTACCTGCATGATCGCATCGCGATAAAAGATCCCTTGTTGTCTGCCTTGGTTGAGCCTTCGGTGTCGGCCGACCCGGAAAAACGCTTGAAATTGCTCAGGGATTGCAAGAAAGCCAATCGGGAAAGACAAATCAACCGCTATCCGGCGTTTCGGAAGTTGATCGAAATGGCCGATTGGCTCAAAGGCCATCAGGATGCAATCAACTACGTCAACTCGCAGTTCATCTCGGATATTTTGGTGTGGTACCACCTGATCTGGATGGGCGAGACGGTTAAGCTGACCGACTTCCGTGTCAGCAGGTTGATAGAAAAAGGCAATAACTTCACGCTGCATGACCGAATTGAAGTCGTCGAAATCATCGGTGATCTGCTGTCGAAAGTGCTTTACCGTTACAAGTCCTTGGCCCGAAAAGGCCGTATCGAACTTTCAGTTACGCCCTATGCCCACCCCATCATGCCACTGATGCTAGAGATTAACAGCGCGCATGAAGCCATGCCGGGTGCGATGCTGCCGATGCTGGCGGCTTATCCCGGTGGCGAAGAGCGTGTCCGCTGGCATTTGCGGAAAGGCGTCGAGACTTTTCGGCATTTTTTCGGTTTCGAGCCGCGAGGTTGTTGGCCGTCGGAAGGCAGCATCAGTGAACAAACCTTGCGGATTCTATCGGACTTCGGTTTCAAATGGACGGCCAGCGGCGGCAATGTGCTGCATAATAGCGTGCATGCCTCGGCGATGGCCGCGACTACCAGTGTTCATCATCCCTTTAAATTGCAGACCGCCGACGTTGCCTGTTTTTTTCGGGACGACGGCTTGTCGGACCTGATTGGCTTCGAATATTCGAAATGGCATGCCGACGATGCGGTGGCGGATCTGATCCAGCATCTGGAAAATATCGCCAACCTTGAAAAACAGCCACCTATTGTGTCTATCATCATGGATGGCGAAAATGCCTGGGAGTACTTCCCGGACAACGGTTACCATTTTCTCAGTGCCTTGTACAAACGCCTGAGTGAGCATCCCCGGATTGAGCTGACGACCTTCTCGGAATGTCTCGATAATGGGGCGGAGGTGACTACATTATCCAGATTGGTTGCGGGTAGTTGGGTTTATGGTACCTTCTCAACCTGGATCGGCGATGCCGATAAGAACTGCGGCTGGGATATGTTGGGCGACGTCAAAATCGTTTTTGACAAGGTCGTGGCGCAGGGTAATATTTCCGATCAGCAACTGGCTGCCGCCGAGATGCAATTGGCGGTTTGCGAAGGTTCCGATTGGTTCTGGTGGTTTGGCGATTACAATCCCGGCGAAGCGGTCAGTGATTTCGAGAAACAATACCGCTTGAACCTGAGCAATCTTTATCGGCTGCTAGGCGAAGAACCGCCGGCCTATCTTGCCCTATCCTTTACTCAGGGGTCGGGATTTCCGGTTATGGGCGGGGCTATGAGGCGCGGCAACGCAATTTAATTTATTTCATAGGTATACATGAGTTCTCTCTTGGATAAACGCCGCGCGGGTGTGTTGCTGCATATTACTTCTTTGCCGGGCCGAGGAGAGTGCGGCGATTTAGGCCGAGAAGCTTATAATTTTATAAATTTTTTGCACGATGCCGGGGTCAGCGTATGGCAGACCTTGCCTCTGGGCATGCCGCACGGTGATGGCTCACCGTATCAATGTCTGTCCGCGCATGCCGGAAATCCGGCGCTGATCAGCCTCGACTGGCTGGTGGAAAAGGGCTGGCTGTCCAGTCATGAGCGTTGCGCCGAGTGCGATTCAAGCCGCGAGGCCGGTAAAAGTTGCATGCTCGGTAAGGCTTTTTACGGCTTTAAGTCTCAGGCCGATGCCGCCGAACTCAAGGATTTTCAACAGTTTTGCCAGGATAAGTCGAGCTGGTTGGATGATTTTGCGCTGTTCATCGCCTTGAGAAATGTTTTTGCCCACCGAAGTTGGAACCATTGGCCGGAAGCGCTGAAACAAAGAGATGCGGATGCGCTAAAGGAAGCGCGGCATTTGTTGGCGGAGGTGCTCGACGGTATCAAGTTTGAGCAATATGTGTTTTTTCGGCAGTGGCACGAGTTGAAGGCGCATGCCGGGAAACAAGGGGTTTTGCTGTTTGGCGACATTCCGATTTTTGTTTCCTATGACAGTGCGGATGCCTGGGCCAATCGGCAGGTTTTCAAGTTGAACCAGGCCGGCGAGATGGAAGTGGTGGCGGGGGTGCCGCCGGATTATTTTTCGGAAAGCGGGCAGCGCTGGGGCAATCCTCACTATGATTGGGATTATCTGCAAAAAACCGGCTTCCAATGGTGGCTGGATAGACTCGATAGCCAATATGAAATGTTCGATATCCTCAGGATCGATCATTTCAGGGGGCTTGAAGCCGCCTGGGAAATTCCGGCCAGTGAAGATACCGCGATTAACGGTAAATGGGTCAGGGCGCCGGGACGCGAGTTGCTGCAGGCGATTCAGAAAACATTTCCGGCATTGTCATTGGTTGCCGAGGATCTGGGCATCATTACCGAAGAGGTCGAAGCCCTACGTGATGATTTCGATTTGCCGGGCATGAAAATCCTGCAATTCGCGTTTGACGGCAATAACGCGAACCCTTATTTGCCGATGAACTACCCGCATAACTGTGTCGTTTACACCGGTACTCACGATAACGATACCACTCTGGGCTGGTTCGAACATTTGAACGACGTTGAAAAACAGCGTATTTATGATTACCTGGGCTGGTCCAGCATGCCCATGCCCAATGTCTTGATTTATGCGGCGATGGCATCGGTCGCCAATCTGGCGGTTATTCCGATGCAGGACGTTTTGAGGCTGGGGTCCGCGGACAGAATGAACACGCCGGGTACCGTAGAGGGCAATTGGGGCTGGCGTTTCGACTGGTCGCAGTTGACCGGCGACAAAGTCGATTATCTGTCGCATCTGATACGGATGTTTGACAGGTAAAGATGGGGAGTGGCGAGTAGAAAGTGGTGAGTGGAGGCGTTCGTTCCTACCACCTCTCTTGCTGAGACTGTCTTAAAAGCCAAAATCAAAAAACGAAATTTGAAGATCGATAGCTATAAATTGCGTCCGGCTGGTACGTTGGCGTAACCCAAGAGCCGGCTTAATCGTCGTCATCCTTTTTGATGGTTTGAGCTGGAATCGGCAGCAAAGGGATGTCGTAACCGGCTACGATGGCTTGAATCTTGTCCAGATTCTTGGCTATCAAATCATTCAATTGTTGTTTCCTCTTCTCGTCGCCTTGGCGGATACCCATCGCAATCGAAAAATCGAATTTCATGTCTGGCGAGGATTGCATCGGAATCGCGATATAGCTGTTTTTCGAGCTTTGCGATTGCACATAACCCGCCATCGGTCCCCACAGTATCACCATGTCGATTTTGCCGGCCCGCAAGTCTTGTTCGATTTGCATGGCAATATTGTGTTCGTTATCGCCAGTCATGCTTTGGTAAGGAACGCCGTATTCCAGCAAGCCGTTTTTCTGTAGCCATTCGGTACCCGGTCCGCGGTCGAACATGGCTATTTTCAGCTTTTCCTGTTTGTCCAAGGGTAGACTGGCTAGTTGAGTACTGTCTTTTATGTCGTCCCAACCGCGGCCCTTTGCGATTAATAATACGTAGGTCGAATGAAAATAGGGTTTGGTGGTATCGGTCAGATCGTAACCAGCCGGCACGCCCATCACCACGTCGCATTTAAAACCCTCGCCATTATCGTTCTCGGCCTTTAATGTGTTGCGGATAAAACCGATTCTTTCCGGTAACCAGGTGTATTCCAGTTCCTGTCCCAATTGCTTGGCGAACAGTGCGGCGATCTTGTTTTCGTAGCCGCTTTGCTCCTTGGTGGAGTAGGGGGGATTCAGTGGGTCGGCGCAGACTCTGAATTTATCCTGGGCGTGGGCAGTGAGGGCGGGTGATGCTAGGCTGGCCATCATCAGGAACTTTGTGGCGGTCGAGATCGTTTTCATCGCAGTTTCTTTCCTTTAGCTTTGGTCTATACATAAAAAAGCCTTGGCCGATTGCTCGGCCAAGGCTTGCTTAACGCTGAATCTAAAAAATTAGATCTTAGTTAGGCAGAGCGAACACAGTCAGTGTACCACCCAATTTGGTGTAAGAGCTCAAGCTTCTGTATGCACCAACCGCGCCCAGACCTTCCGAGTTGGTTGATGAAGAGCCATCGTCCAGACCAGCCGCGATACCGATACCTGCCCAGCCACCGATACCTGACAGGACGCCAACGTATTGTTTGCCTTCGAATTCCCAGGTATTGACGTTGCCGATGATGCCTGATGGGGTTTTGAATTTGTACAATTCTTTACCGGTTTTAGCATCGACCGCTTTCAGATAGCCTTCCAGGGTGCCGTAGAATACGACGCCGCCGGCGGTAGCAACCGAACCTGACCAAACAGAGAATTGTTCTTTGTTGGACCAAGCAATTTTGCCGGTTTTAGCGTCATAAGCGGTGAACTGACCCAGGTTGGTGCTGTCGTCTTTTTTGCCAGTCAGCACGTCAGCGCCGGCAGGCATCATGGACAGCGTGGCACCTACATAAGGTTGGCCGGCTGTGTAAGAGACTTCAAATGGTTCGTACTCCATGCACAAGTGATTGCCCGAGATGTAGAACAGGCCGGTTTGTGGAGAGTAAGAAACTGGTTGTTGGTTTTTGGAACCCAACGCGGCAGGGCAAGTACCTACGGTGTTGACGTCTTCACCGTGGTGTTCGGTAGAGAACTCAGGCACAACCGCAGGACGGCCGGTTTTCATGTCGACGTGGGTAGCCCAGTTGACTGATTTGTCGAATTTCTCGGCAACCAACAGTTCGCCGGTTTCGCGGTCCAGGGTGTAACCGAAGCCGTTACGGTCGAAATGCACGATGGTTTTGTGCATTTTGCCTTTCACTTCTTGGTCAACCAGAACGGTTTCGTTGATACCGTCGTAGTCCCATTCGTCGTGTGGAGTCATTTGGTAAACCCATTTAACTTCACCGGTGTCGGCGTCACGAGCCCACAAAGACATGGACCATTTGTTGTCGCCTGGACGTTGTACTGGGTTCCAGGTAGATGGGTTGCCTGAACCGTAATAGACCAGATTCAGTTTAGGATCGTAAGAGTACCAGCCCCAGGTGGTGCCGCCGCCGATTTTCCATTGGTCGCCTTTCCAGGTGCTGGTGCCAGAGTCTGCGCCAACAGGCGTCACTTTACCGTTTTCCCAGGTGGTAGATTTGCCTGGTTTCAGCAGGGTGTCTTTGTCAGGACCCATGCTGTAGCCTTTCCATGCCAATTGGCCGGTACGGATATCATAGGCAGCCAGGAAGCCGCGAACACCGAATTCACCACCGGAAATACCGGTGATGACTTTGTCTTTAACAACCAATGGTGCGTTGGTGTTGGTCATACCCAATTTTGGGTCACCGTTTTGCACACTCCACACGCGTTTACCGGTTTTGGCATCCAGAGCGGTCAGAACGGTGTCGGATTGTTGCAGGAAGATTTTGCCGTCGCCATAAGCCAGACCGCGGTTTACGGTATCGCAGCACATCACTGGGATAGTCACGTCAGCATCCATCGTTGGGGTGAATTCCCAGATGACGGCCTTGGTTTTTTGGTCTATCGCGTAAACAGTGTTAGGGAACGGAGTGTGGATGTACAGAACGCCGTTAACAACTAATGGACCGCCCTCGTGACCACGCAGAACACCTGTAGAAAAAGACCAGGCTGGTTGCAGGTTTTTGACGTTTTGTGCGTTGATTTGCGACAGTTGGCTATAACGTGTACCTGCATAGTCGCCACCCCAAGTTGCCCAGTTGGCTGGGTTCTTAGTCAATTTTTCGAGGTCGTCGTTTGCAGTAGAGACAGTTGGTGCAGCAAGTAATGTAGCTACAGTCGAAGCAAGCAGCCAGTTTTTTACAGGCTTCTTCATATGTTTCCTCCTGGTAATCTGTTGATGAGACAGAGTACGGTTTTGTGTTGTTAAGACTAATATTAGTTTAAAAGCTCTGTTTGGATGACTGCCCACGGGGGCGGTTTCGGCACGGGCCGAGCGCTTTGGATAGCCACACCAGATGCGTAAATTGAAGGATTTTTTCCTAAAAGTCAACCTGAAATAGTCTGATGAAAAGGGGGCTGGGAATATTTTCAAGCCAAATAGTTACTTAGCGAGAAGGGGAGCGATAACGGATTGTGCGGAGGCGTCCAGATGGAATTATCCAGCAACGAAATTTAGTGCATCGAAAGCGGAATATCATGACGCCTGAACCCTTTTTTGATCAAATGGTCGGTTCGCATTAGTAATGCCTGGGCAAGTTGTGTTCAGATATGTTCTCTGATCAATTTATTGATTTTTTCTTGGAGAAAAACGACATGATAGGTCGCTATTCAATCGTTTTACCGGTGTTAATGGGATTAAACAGTCTTATATGCGCCGCCACTGTTCACGCCGAGCCGAATGCCGAGCCGCATAAGGTCCATCATGTGGTGGTAGTCTGGCTGAAACAGGCCGGTGACGACAATGTGCGCCGGCAATATATCGAGGTAAGCAAGCCGTTGGCCCTTTTACCCGGCGTGTTGAGTTACGATATTGGTATTCCGGCGGCGATAAGGCGCGGGCGTGCCAGTGCCGCGCTGGATGAATCGTACGACTTGGCGATTTCCAGCAGCTACCAAAGCCAGCAGGCGTTTGAGGATTTTTTAAAAAATCCCGAGTATCTGCGGGTGGCTCAACAGGTCTTGAAACCCTTGGTGGATAAATATAAGGTCTACGATTTTATCGAATGATCTAGTATGTCGTCTGACAAAATGACAACGCGTCGTGGCTTCCTTGCCTGAAAATAAATTGCGGAAACAGCCTGCAATGAGTCTCTGACACCCATTATCAGGTGTTTTCCTGGACGCTTTTGGGGGTAGGCAACATGCGGGCCAGGGTGTTGTCGTGCTGGAAATGGTGATGATACAAAGCCGCGGCGATATGTAGGCCGATCAGGTAATAACCTACTTCTCCCGCTGTTTCGTGGATTTCCTTGATCAGCTTGGCCAGGTCCTCGTTTTCGGCTATCAGGGACGGTAGATGCAGACCGAAGAATGGTATCGGTTTACCGGCCGCGCTGAGCAAAAGCCAACCCATCAGAGGCATGGCTAACATCAGGGCGTAAAGGGCCAGATGTACCAGGTGGGCCGCTGTATTTTGCCAAGCCGGCGGTTCGGGGACGATAGCCGGCGTCGGGCCGGACAATCGAAGTAGCAGGCGTGGCAGGACCAACAGCAAGACTGAAAGGCCTAGCATGAAATGTAATGCCTTCATGGCTTCGCGTGGATCGCTACCCTTGGGAAACAGTTCCCTAAGCTCGATAAACGCATATACGGCCACCAGCAGTGCCGCCATCAGCCAATGCAGGCCCATGAACAAGGGTGAGTAGCGAGTGTTTGAGTTTTTTTCCATGATTTTTGGGGTCTCCATATTCGTTGCTGCGGTTTTGTAGCCGCCTTGTGGCGCTGAGAAAATTATGGCGCAAGAATTATGCACCACAGTGGATTTGCTCTCAATAATTGGATTGATTATGACAACAGTTGACCGCCTGTTCGAGAAAAACACAGATTGCTTAGTTCTTCGCGACTCAAATCTGGCCCCGTCCAAATGTAAACCTGGCGGGCGCCTGACATTGCCCCCAGTTCGGTGAATGCGCGAATTTCGATTTGCGTCAGGCCACCTTCCAATAACGCTAGGGGATGTATGACGATAATGGGTGCGATGACTAGCACTGACTTTGGTTGCGCCTGTTTAATGAAATATCTCAGCGTTTGTTCGGCTATAGCGAAGTCTGCCAACAAGGTGCGAGGATGCAGGAAGCCGTTTCTCACGCAGACATTGGGCTGGGTGGATAAAGCGATGGCATCTCGGCCAGCCGCTACGACAATTTGTTGGCTTTTTCTGGTTTCGACAGCCAATGTTGGCGTATCCGTTATTTCATGGCCGGATTCGACGTGTAGAATCCTGATGCGTTCAGGTTCAAGGCGAATATAAAGCGTGTTTCGAAAGCGCTTGAACAGAGAAAGCACAATGAATTAGTCCTGTGATTGTGGCGACGGTTTGTTGGGATGGCAAACCGTTGCAGTAGAGATGGCAGACTATTTTTTCAACCTTGCGGCCTCGGCGGCACGACGCGTGATTTCAGCCCAGTTGCCGGCATCGACCAAGTCGACGGGTGCCATCCAAGAGCCGCCGACGCAGGCCACATTGCTCAAGGCCAGATACTCAGGTGCGTTTTTGGGGTTGACGCCGCCTGTGGGGCAGAAGGTCACTTGCGGCAAGGGGCCGGCGATGGATTTCAGCATCGGGATGCCGCCGGCGGCTTCGGCCGGGAAGAATTTCATCGAGGTGATGCCTTTGTCCAGCAGACGCATGACTTCGCTAGGAGTGATAACGCCGGGCAATAGCGGCACGCTGGTTTCCAGCGCCGCGTCGAGCAGGTTGTCGGTGACGCCTGGGCTGACG
This sequence comes from Methylococcaceae bacterium, assembly GCA_028748685.1. Taxonomy (GTDB): domain Bacteria; phylum Pseudomonadota; class Gammaproteobacteria; order Methylococcales; family Methylomonadaceae; genus Methylomonas. The sequence continues at coordinate 14,929 of JAJRDU010000154.1, read as the reverse complement.
ATGAATTCGGCGCCGGCGGCTATCGCATGGTGCAAGGTCTGGACATTGATGATGGTGCCGGCGCCGACAATGGCGCCGGGTACTTCGGCCTTGATGAGGCGGATCGCATCCAGCGCCACCGGTGTGCGTAGCGTGATTTCCAATACTTTCAGGCCGCCTTCGACCAAGGCTTTGGCCAGCGGCACGGCATGTTCTAGATGGTTGATGACCATCACCGGCATTACCGGCGAGGTGGTCATGACTTCTTTAATGGATACGGTCATGGAGTTAATCCTGTGGGTTGCGTTGTTATTGTTATGGAGCTTAATTTAAAATTTGAAATTTTGCGGCCAAAGAAAGTATGGGCCAAATTTAGGGCTCATCCGAAATTCGCCACCTATTTCTTTGCCTTTGGTAGTAAGGTAGTGTTTGCCGTCTTTTAGCTCAAGAAGATCTGCTGACACCAATTTTTCAATAAACTCATTAGTTTTTATGCCGAATTTTTGAGCTAATTTGGATGATGTGAGTTTGTCGGAAGATTCTTCTGTTTCAGATTTGGCGTCTGCGTTGGTCGATACACGTTCGAGGGATATTCTTACTTCCTCGCTAATTCGAATGATGCGTTGAGCTTCTTCGTAGGCGTCTTTATAGAGGTCCGCATCTTCCGAGCGGCGCATTAATACGCCCATTTCGTTGTTATTGATCTGACTGAACTCGTACAAATTAAGGCTGGTGATGATACACAGCTCTTCGTTCAGATAGCATTTGGCGTGCAAGTTTTTGCAGAAACTGGTGCGGATATAAGTTAACTCTTTGAGCCAGTTTATTTCTTCTGGTTGTAATTCGCTTTTTCCGTAGACAATCCGCACATCGATTTTCAAGCGGTTTTTATCGGCCAGCAGTTCTTTCATCCTATCATTGAGCTTCAAAAATGGGCTGATCAGAATTAGTCTGTCTTTGGCGTCTTTGATTAATTCTTCAAGGAAGTAATTAGTGGCGCTGGTGTTTAAAAATTTTGCCATATTGAATGTTCCGTTTCACCATTCGTTTCGCCGGAAACGCCTGTTTTCGCTTTCGCTGCAACAGGCTTATTCCGGCCTACATTGTTATATTTTCAATCGACGTAGAACAAATTGGTCGCGCCGGTTTCCGCCGAAGAGGCATGTGCCCTGAATGCGCCGAACAGTTCGCGGCCCATGCCGAAGTGGTGGCCCTTGGCTCGGTTGGCGGCCGGTACGCGGTCTTCGAATTCGGCCGGATCGACCTGGACGTTGACTTCGCCGGTCTGAGTGTTTAACACGATGATGTCGCCGTCGCGGACTTTTGCCAGAGGGCCGCCATCCACGCATTCCGGGCACATGTGGATCGCCGAAGGCACCTTGCCGGACGCGCCGGACATGCGGCCGTCGGTGACCAGCGCCACCTTGAAGCCTTTATCCTGCAGCACGCCCAAGGGTGGCGTCAGTTTGTGCAGTTCTGGCATGCCGTTGGCTTTCGGGCCCTGGAAGCGCAATACCACGATGCAGTCTTTCTCGAGTTCACCGCGTTTGAAGGCCGCGACCACGTCGTCCTGATCGTCGAACACCACGGCCGGCGCGGTGACGACTTGATGTTGCTCGGCCACGGCTGAGATTTTAGATACGCCGCGTCCCAGGTTGCCGTGCATCACATGCAGGCCGCCACCTGCCGCGAACGGCTTGGCTGTAGTGGAAATGACCGCATCGTCGAGCGATGTTTCGGGGCCTTGTTCCCAGCGTAGCGCACCGTCGACCAGTTTCGGTTCCTGGCTGTATTGGCTCATGCCGCGTTGGTCGCCTATGGTCAGGATGTCGCCGTGCAACAAGCCGCTCCGCAGCAGTTCACCGATCAGCACGCCCATGCCGCCGGCCGCCTGGAAATGGTTGACGTCGGCGGAGCCGTTGGGATAAATCTTCGCCAGTAATGGAATGATTTTCGACAGCTTGTCGAAATCGTCCCAGTTGATGATGATGCCGGCGGCGCGGGCGATGGCGATCAGATGGATGGTATGGTTGGTCGAGCCGCCGGTGGCGAGCAGGCCGATCACCGCGTTCAGAATCGCTTTTTCGTCGATGACGTGAGCGATCGGTCTGAAGTCGTCGCCCAGCGCGGTGAACTTCAAAACCTGCTTGGCGGCGGCCTTGGTCAGCTCGTCGCGTAGCGGCGTGTAAGGATTGACAAACGAGCTGCCGGGCAGATGCAGGCCCATGATCTCGACCATCATCTGGTTGCTGTTGGCGGTGCCGTAGAAAGTACAGGTGCCGGGGCTGTGGTAGGACTGCGATTCCGATTCCAACAGATCCTTGCGGCCGACCTTGCCTTCCGCGTAAAGCTGGCGGATGCGGACTTTTTCCTTGTTGGACAGGCCGCTGGGCATGGGGCCCGCCGGCACGAAAACGGCTGGAAGATGGCCGAAACTCAATGCGCCGATCAAGAGTCCTGGCACGATCTTGTCACAGACGCCCAAGTACAACGCGGCATCGAACATGTTGTGGCTGAGGCCGATGACGGTACTCATCGCAATGATGTCGCGGCTGAACAGCGACAATTCCATGCCGGGCTGGCCTTGAGTAACGCCGTCGCACATCGCCGGCACGCCGCCCGCGAACTGGGCGACACCGCCGGCCTCGCGGACCGCATCCTTGATCAGCGCCGGAAAGTCCTTGTAAGGCTCGTGGGCCGATAGCATGTCGTTGTAAGCGGAAATGATGCCGACGTTGGCTTTTTGGGCATGGGCCAGATCGTCTTTCTCGTCGCTGGCACAGGCGGCGAAGCCATGGGCCAGATTGCCGCAGGCCAGTTTGGCGCGGTGCGGTCCTTTTTCAATCGCCGCATCGACGCGGGCCAGATAAGCGGCGCGGCTTTCCCGGCTGCGTTCCACCACTTCGGCGGTGACTTTTTCTAATATGGGGTGCATGAGCGCTCCTGGGCTTTGCAAATAGGTGGGTTACGACGCGCCGAAAAGCGTTTATTAAATCGAGAGTACTCAGGTTATGCGCGTCTAACCCACCCTACAATTATTGGATCAAGGCGCCCAATATAGCTCCACCGGCACGGTTTCCTGATTCAGCAAGGCGCGGATAGGCATGTCTTCGACGGGGCCGGGCTTCATGGCTTGGTCGAAGACCGCCAGTTTGTCTTCGCCGGTCAGCAAGATGATCAAGCGGTCGCATTTCAGTAGCGCCGACACGGTCATCGTCAGCCGTTCGGTGTTGGGGCCGGTGACCGGGCTTTGCTCGGCGTTAATCGCCGCAGTGAGCTGGTCGCCATCTTCTTGCAGCGCGGCATTCAGGCCTTCGGCGTGCGGGAACAGCGAAGCAGTGTGGCCGTCGTTGCCCATGCCGACGATGGCCACGGTAAACGGCTGGGGCAAGGCGCGATATTTGGTTTCTGTTTCGGCCTGGCCGTCGGCGGCACGCTCGGCGGCGGTCTTCATGCCGGTGAAGCTGGCGGCCTTGGCGTTGTTGATCAGCAAGGTGCGCCTGATCAAGGCCTCGTTGCTGGCCGCATGCTGTTGATCCACCCAGCGTTCGTCGACCAGCGCCACTTTGATTTTCTTCCAGGCCAGATCGAATTTCGACAGGGCTTCATAAAGGGGCGCGGGCGTACTGCCGCCGGAAACCAGCAGCGTGGCGGTGCCGTGTTTGCTGACTGATTCGGACAGCAGATCCTGGCACTCGGCCGCCAGGGCGGTAAATAAGTGAGAGCGTTGCTCGAAATGAAATTCTCTAACCATGACAGTATCTTCCCAATATCAGTGCAGAATTTATTCTTCCCAGGCGCGACCGTCGCGGGCCAATAAGGCGACGGATGCGACCGGCCCCCAGCTTCCGGCCGGGTAGGGTTTGGGCGCGGTGTGATTATGCGACCAGGCCGATTGTATAGAATCGACCCAGGTCCATGCTTGTTCGATTTCCTCGCGGCTCAAGAACAGCGTCGGGTTGCCGCGCAAGGCTTCCAGGATTAGTTTTTCGTAACCGCCGAAGATACGGTTTTTCTTGAAGGTTTCCGAAAAACTCAAATCCAGCTTGGTTTGTTGCAGCTTAATATTGCCGTCTATGCCCGGCACCTTGTTCAGCATCATCACGTCCACGCCTTCGTTGGGCTGTAAATGGATGACCAGTTTATTGGCGGGCAGATCGTGGAAGCTGTCTTTAAAAATATTATGCGGCAACTGTTTGAAGTTGACGACGATTTCCGTGCGTTTGTTGGGTGTGCGTTTGCCGGTACGCATGTAAAAAGGTACGCCGGCCCAGCGCCAGTTGTCGATATCGACGCGGACGGCGACGAAGGTTTCCGTGGTGCTCTTGGTATTGGCGCCTTCTTCCTCCAGATAACCGGGTACCGCTTGGCCCTTGACGAAGCCGGCGGTGTATTGGCCGCGCACGGTCTTTTCCTCGACTTCGCGGACCGTAATCGGCCGCAGCGCCTTCAACACCTTGATTTTTTCGCTGTGGATGCTTTCCGCCGACAAATCAGCCGGCGGTTCCATGGCCACGAAGGTCAGGATCTGCAGCAAGTGATTCTGCAGCATGTCGCGCAGTTGGCCTGTCTTGTCGAAATAATCCCATCGGCCTTCGATGCCGATATCCTCGCCGACCGTGATCTGGATATGGTCTATGGTGTTATGGTTCCAGTTGGTGGTGAAAATCGAATTGGCAAAGCGCAACGCCAACAGGTTCAGCACCGTTTCCTTGCCCAGGTAATGGTCGATGCGGTACACCTGGTCTTCGTGGAATACGTCGGCAACCACATCGTTGATTTCCTTGGAAGATTTCAGGTCGTGGCCGATGGGTTTTTCCATCACCATCCGCGACTCGGCATTCAGCACGCCGCAGCTTTGCAGGCCCTGGCAGATGTTTTTGAACAGAAACGGCGCCACCGCGAAATAGTTGACCATCACCCGTTTTTTCGCATCCACCGCCGCATTGAGCTGTTTATATTGCTCGGCTTGAGTCAGGTCGATTTTCAAATACGACAGGCGCTTGGAGAAGCGTTGCCAAATCTGCTCGTCGATGGTGTTGTTCAAAAATGACTGTAGACTCTTGTGTGCGATTTCGACGAAACCCTCGCTGGTTTCATCCAGTCTATCGACGCCGATGATGCGGGTGTCTGCTTCGAGCAGATCGTGTTTCTCCAGACGATATAGCGAAATCAATAGCTTACGTTTGGATAAGTCGCCCAGTGCGCCGTAGATGACTAAATCGCAAGGCTTGAAGGTTTTGTTTGTCATTGTTTGTAATGTTAGAGGTTGAATCGGCGATGATTGCGCGCGCGGAATTTGATGCTACGGTCGGCGAAAATCCGGACGGGAGTCAATAATGCCACCATTATAATGTTCGCCGAGGGCTGTGAACAAGTTCGGCCCCAGCCGTCAAGCCGGTATGGCTAACTGTTTTTCAACAATTGTTTCAAGCGATACAGCGTGTCCAAGGCCTGGCGCGGGCTTAAATCGTCCGGGTTGAGGTCCTCCAGCAGGCATACCGCCGGATGGCATTCCTTGGAGGTGAATAGATCAAACTGGTTCACCTCGCTGTGGTTTTGCTGCTCGATATAGGCTGTGTTTTCCAGTTGCAGCAGCTTGGCCTTGGCGTTGGCGATCACCGATTGCGGCACGCCGGCCAGGGCAGCGACCTGCAAGCCGTAACTCTGGCTGGCCGGGCCGTCCTTGACCGCATGCAGAAACACGATCTTGTCGCCATGTTCCATCGCATCCAGATGGATGTTGTGGATGTTGGCTTGTTCCTCGGCCAGCGTGGTCAGCTCGAAATAATGGGTGGCGAACAGTGTGAAAGCCTGGGTGTGCCGGGCTAGATAATCGGCGCAGGCCCAGGCCAGCGATAGGCCGTCGAAGGTGCTGGTGCCGCGGCCAATTTCGTCCATCAAAATCAGGCTGTTGCTGGTGGCGTTGTGCAGGATGTTGGCGGTTTCAGACATTTCCACCATGAAGGTCGAACGGCCGCTGGCCAGATCGTCGGAGGCGCCGATGCGGGTGAATATCTTATCTATCGGTCCGCAACGCAAGGACTGGGCTGGCACGTAACAACCGATATGCGCCAGCAACACGATCAACGCGGCTTGGCGCATATAGGTCGATTTACCGCCCATGTTCGGGCCGGTGATCACCAGCATCCGCCGTTCGGCGGAGAAATTCAGATCGTTGGCGACGAAAGGGATGCTGGACAATGCTTCCACCACCAGATGCCGGCCGCCGAGGATGTCTATGCCGGCTTGTTGATCCAGCAGCGGCTGAGACAGATTCAGCGTGTCGGCGCGTTCGGCGAAATTCACCAATACGTCCAGCTCGGCAAGCGCGTTGGCGCAATGTTGAAGGTCGATCAAGGCATCGCCGAGTGTATCCAGCAATTGATCGTACAAGGCTTTCTCGAAACTCAAAGACTTTTCTCTGGCGCTCAATACCTTGTCCTCGAAGGATTTCAGTTCCGGGGTAATGTAACGCTCGGCGCCTTTCAGGGTTTGCTTGCGGGTGTAATGCACCGGCACTTTGTCGGCCTGGGCGTTGGAGATCTCGATGTAATAGCCATGCACCCGGTTGTAGTTGACCTTCAGCGTGGCGATGCCGGTGCTGGCGCGTTCGCGCTGCTCCATGTCGATCAGGAACTGGTCGGCGTTCTGGCTGAGATTGCGGAGCTCGTCCAGTTCCGGATGGTAGCCCGGTGCGATCACGCCGCCGTCGCGGATCAAGACCGGCGGATTGTCGATGATGGCGCGTTGCAGCAGTTCCAATAACTGCGGTTGTTCGCGTAGTTGCGAGCGCAGCTTTTCCAGATGAGGGTTGTCGCTGTCCGCCAGTTGGGATTGCAAAGCCGGCAATGTCGCCAAAGTATGGCGAAGCACCAGCAGGTCGCGGGGGCGGGCGGATTTCAGGGCGATCCGCGAGCTGATGCGTTCGATGTCGCCGATCTGGCGCAGGCTGGTCTGTAGATCGCGATACAGTTGGTTATCCAGCAAACTGGCGACGCAGGCGTAACGGCCGTTGATGATGCCGTGATCGCGCAAGGGCCGGTGTATCCAGCGCCGCAGGCAGCGGCTGCCCATCGCGGTGGCGGTCTTGTCCAGTACGCCCAGCAAGGTGTATTGCAGCTGGCCGCTGGGATGGCTGTCCAGCTCCAGATTGCGGCGGCTGGCGGCGTCCAGGCTGATGCTGTCGTCGCAGTTTTCGACGCTGATGCCCTGGATGTGGGGCAGGGCGCTTTGCTGGGTATCGCGGACGTATTGCAACAAGCAGCCGGCCGCGCAAATCGCCGCAGGCAGATGCTCGCAACCGTAGCCTTTCAGATCGTGGCTGTTGAACTGTTTCAGAATCAATTGCCGGCAACTGTCCAAGTCGAAATGCCAGGGCGGTCGCCGGCATAAACCCTTGCGTTCCTTGACGGCGGTGGGCAACGCTTGGTCTTCGCTGTACAGCAATTCGGCCGGATTCAGGCGTTCGATCTCGCTGAGCAACTGGGTTTCGCCTTCCAGTTGTTGCAACACGAACTTGCCGCTGCCCAGATCCAGGCAAGCCAGGCCGTAGAATTTGTCGAACACCGCCAGCGCCACCAGCAGATTGTCCTTGCGGTCTTCCAGCAAGGCTTCGTCGGTCACCGTGCCTGGCGTGACGATGCGAACTACCTTGCGTTCCACCGGTCCCTTGGATTTGGCTGGATCGCCGATTTGCTCGCAGATCGCGATCGATTCGCCTTGCTTCAACAGGCGGGCGATGTAGTTTTCGGCGGCATGATAAGGGATGCCGGCCATCGGAATCGGCGATCCGCCGGAATGGCCGCGCGCGGTCAGCGTGATGTCGAGCAATTGCGCCGCCTTCTTGGCGTCGTCGAAAAACAGCTCGTAAAAATCGCCCATCCGGTAAAACAGCAGGGTTTCTGGGTGTTGGGCCTTGATGCGGAAATATTGCTGCATCATCGGGGTATGTTGCGGGGCGTTGGGCTGAGTCATGCCCGATATTTTAACGAAAATCGGCGGATTTATCGCCTTCGGATTTATACCCCGCTTGCCGGCTTAACCGAGTATCGTAGACGAACGGGAACAATTGCAGTTGCTTCGTTTGAAGGATAAAGCTTCCGTTACAGAATGAAATTCATTTTATTAGTCGTTTGACGGCCGACTGCCATCCAACGCTGCTCAGCCAATTAAACGATTGTTGTCGGAGACAGCATCGGGTCGGTTTTTTGACTGTCAGAACCCATTTCACTTGGTGAATATCAAGTCGGCGGCAAGCCGGATAGCTCCAAAAGATCCAGCACATTCAATTTGATCGCCAGTCGCGTCAGCTCTATATCGCTGGCGACGCCGAGTTTGCGTTTGATCAGATAATGGCAGTTGCCGACCGTTTTCGGGCTGATGTTGAGGGTCTTGGCGATGTCGTCGGTGCTTCGCCCGTCGACCAAGAGACGCAGAATCTCGAATTCCCGCACCGTCAAGGTCTCCAGCGCGATGCGCTCGCCGCCGAGTTTTTCCAGCGCCAGGGTCTGGGCGATGTCGGCGCTCAAGACGTGTCGGCCGGCTTGGACCTCCCGTATCGCCCGCAGCAGTTCCTCGGGTGGACTGCTTTTGGTGACGTAGCCCAAGGCGCCGGCCCGCAGGGCTTGGGCGGCGAAACCGGGATTTTGATGCATGCTGAACACCAGGATTTTGGCGTCGGCCTGGCGTTGTTTGATGCGGGCTATCAGTTCCAGGCCGCTGCTGCCGGGCAGGGAAATATCGGTAATCGTCAAATCCGGCTGAAGTTCCTTGAATAATTGATAGGCCCGAGCGCCGTCGCCGGCTTCCGCAACTACTTGCAAGCCAGGTTGTTTGGCCAGCAAGGCGCGGTAACCTTCGCGGACGATGGCGTGGTCGTCGACCAATAAAATGCCGATCATGCGCTCGCCTCGGTCGTGGCTGCCAGCGGCAGCCGGGCTTCGACGATCAAACCGGAAGGCTCTGCAATCGCCAATTTCAGTTGTCCGTGCAAGGCGTTGACGCGTTCGCGGATGCCCAATAAGCCTATGCCGGCGACATCGGCAAACGGCAGTTGCCTGGCGACGCCGTCGTCTTTTACGGTCAAAACTGCTGCTTCGTCATCGATGGTCAATGTAACGCCGACGGCGGATGCCGAAGCATGTTTGGCGATATTGGTCAGGCATTCCTGGGCGATCCGAAACAAGGCCAGCGCCTGCGTCTCCGTCAACACGGCACAATCGCCGACGATGCTCAAATGGTAGCGGGTCTTGCCGCTGCTACGCCCGTTCCACCCGGCGACCAGGCTGTTGAGGCTGGCCGCCAAGCCCAGTTCGTCGAACTCGGCCGGACGCAAGCGGGCTAGCAGGCAGCGCACGCCTTCCAGCATGTGAGTGGTAATTCGGCCGATGTGATCGGCTTCGGCTACCAAGTCCGGAGATCGTTGTTCCGCCGTTTGCTTGATGGAGGAGGCGAGGGCATTGATGGCAGCCAGGCATTGTCCGAATTCGTCGTGCAGCTCCGTGGCCAAATAGCGGCGTTCTTGTTCCTGAAGATCGATCAATTTCACCGCCAACTTTTGGCGTTCATCCAGCAGTTGTTGCTGACTGGCCGCCAGTTGGTTGATGGCCGAGGCGATGCGTTGCCATTCCTTCAGTTCAAACGACGGCAGGCGAAAATCAAGATGACCCGATTCCAGGTCTTCCACGCCGGAAACGATGGTTTGCGCCGGCCGCAAGGCGCGGCTGATGCTCAGATACACCAGCAGGCAGACCGCCGACACCGTGACGCTGGACAAGGTCATCAGGTCCAGGGTCTTGTTCCAGGCATCGGCAATTTCCAGCTCGGCGCTGGGCGTCACCGTCAGCGAGCCATGGACTCGGCCCTTGGAGGTTATGGGCCTTACCGCTTGCAATCCGGGATCGAATATCCGCCGATAGGTTTTTTCAAAGCTCGCCGGCCAATCGGCCGCAATTGGTTTGCTGCCGGTGCAAAGACGGCGCGAATTGCCATCGCCGGCGGGCGCATAAGCCAGGCAGATGCCGGGCTGAGCGCCGGATTGTTTCCATAGTTCGAAATCCGGAAACGGGTTGACTAGGCCCATGCCGGCGTCGATCAGCAATAGCTGAGATTCCAGTTGCTTGCCCAGTGATTCGGCCATTTGCCGGGTGGATTGTTCGGACTGGTGGTGGCTTTGAAACAGCGCATAGGAGGCGATCGCCAGCAGGCACAGCAAGGCAAGCACCGCGATACGGGACAGCAAGTGCAGTTGTAGATTCATGTTTGCCTGTGAGGGTTGATACGGGATAGCTGCATTCTAAGAGCCAAGCGCTCATTCACAAAACTCAAGGGTCACGGCGGGAAAATTGCCCGAATTCCACGGGCAAATATCGGATTACGGCGGATTGGACAACGCTTAAGCTGTAGTCGACCAATCCGGTTAACGATAGCTTCGATCAGCATCGCAGTTACTCATTCAATGACGAGGATAAATCCATGCCCCACTTTCTTTTCGACGACAGCCACATTCACTGGCAAACCCTGGCCGGTTTCGATCACTTACAATATTCGATCCTGGACATCGATGAATCCCACAAAATCGTCGACGTGCTGTTCAAGTTTGCCGCCCGTAAGCAGATCGTCCTGCACCGGCACAAGGTATTGAACAAGACCTTCGTGATTCAGGGTGAACATAGGCTTTACCACGCCGACGGCAGCCTCAAGGAAATCCGGCCGGTCGGTCGTTACACTTCTAGCCAGCCCAGCGAGGAGCCGCATCGGGAAGGCGGCGGCGATGAGGATGTCGTCGTATATTTCAGCATCCGCGGTGGCGACGGCGTGTTCTACGAAATTCTGGACGACGAGTTGAACGTGACCGCCGAACTCGGCATGCGGGATTTCGTCGACTTGTACGAAAAACAAACGGGGAAAAGCTCATGAACAGGCCGAATACCATCCTCCAGGTGCTGTTGCTGGTTCTGCTGTCCGGCAATGGCCATGCCGCGCAACGCATCGCCGTTTTGGATTTCGAACTGAACGATATGACGTCCATGCCCAATACCCCGGCCGAACTGCGACGTACCTCATCGATGGCGCCCTTGTTAACCCAGGCACTGAGCAGGGCAGGAGACTATGAAATCGTTGCGGTCGATGCCGACGGCCAAAAATCGGCCAAAGCCAGTTTCGGTTATCTGTTTCGCTTTCACGATCTGGCCGCGCGATTGGGCCAGCAACTGGGCGCCGACTGGGTCATCGTCAGCCAGCACAGCAAACCGAGTTTTTTGTATTCCTATTTGATGGCGCATTTGATTCGGGTGAAGACTCAAACCTTGAGCGCAAGCTTTGACATCGAACTGAAAGGCAATCACGAAAAAGTCGGCCAGCGTGGTATCAACAGGCTGGCCGACAAGATTCGTGAAGCGATCGAAAGACAGGCACCTTGTTGCGGCGCTGCTTCCCCGGCCTGCGTCGCCGTTTGTTGACGCCGCTCAGCCATTGATCGCCGTAATCTCGGAACAATGAACCTTGTTCTTAAATTCCGGCGACCGCTGCGCTAAACATTGGGATGCTCCTCTTGTCCGGTTGCGGCCGGATGACCCGGCCGCGTGATTCAATTTCAGTTCGACCCGGCCGCGTAACGCAACCTGATCGCATGGTAGCCGTTGTCTTTGGCGGTAATGGTGAAAGTGGTTTCGGCGTCGGTCGACGCGCCATAGCCGTCGACATAAGCCGTGCCGGAGTAGCCCGATCCGCTGCCATATCCGACCTTCGCCGAACCGGAAAGCGTCGCATACTCCGCTTCATGTCGGCTGTTGCTAGCCTGGGACAAATCGGTGTTTGGCGTAACGATCATGAAATAGGCGGATGACTCCCTCATTCCGCTCACCGGAACCGTGATTTCGCCGTTGGCGACGGCGTAGTCCCCCTCCTGCTTCAAGGTGGGTCCCGAAGAAGGCGCTCTTCCGGTGGCGGCCGTCTCCCATACGGTGACATGTACCTTGTCCCCCAGATACGGGGCGGCGTTAATGCCGGACAGTGTCACATCCGCCGAGGTCGAGCCGCCGAACAGGATGCGGGCCTGCTTCTTGTCCGCATCCACCGACGCCACTCCCTGGAGACCCATGGCTCTTTCGTTCGGCGGAGTGACCTTCACCGTGTGGCCGGTCATTTCGCCGTACCACTTGTGCGCCCACCACCCGCCGGTCGCCTTGTTGTAGTTATCCTGGGCCACCAAGTCGCCGAAGGTGCCGGCGCTGCTCCAGTACGCCATGCAGGCATCGACCTTGCTGGTCTCGAAGCGAGCGATCCATTGCACCTGTTGCCCTGGAATGCCCAGGTCACCGCTGCTTCGACCGTATTCGTTGATGACGATGTCGCGTCGCGCTATCCCGAGGCTGGACTCCAGCGCTCGGTAGTCGTTGTAGTGGTCGTACCAGGCCGCGAAGAAATCGTCGCCGAGTTCATGCCATGAAACCGAATCCGGCAGGCAATGATTGTCCCGGCAGAAAATCAGGAAGCTTCGATAGAAGGAACTATTGTAGGCCGCCAGGTTGGGGCCGACCGTTCGAGCCGAAGGATGGATGGACTTCACTCGGTCGTACACGGCCTTGTAGTCGTTGAAGAATGCCTGGCGTCGACCGGTCGTGTCGTACCAGATCCAATCAGGCTCGTTAAATAGTACGTAGGAATACAGGTTCGGATGCGGCGATGCGACCACCTTGTGCGCGATGGCGTCCACCTTGTTCAAGTAGTCGTTGATGCCGCGATTTTCGTAGGGCCATGAGGAATACATGTCCTGCATGTAGATTTCGATTTCCCGCCCACCGGCCTGTGCAAACGTCTCGGACACGTTGATTGCGTCACCACTTGGATGCTGTAGGCCACCCTCTGGCTTCTGGGCAATCACCTGCGGACGTAAAGGCGCAAGCATATTGACGGACGGCACGTCGGCCTTGCCCATAGCGTAGAGGGATCCGGTTGCGCCATAGCGCAGCGGCCCGGTATCCGATGAGAGATCCACGCGCAGCGGCAAGCCGCCCCCGACCGCCGCAGCGGCGGCGAGCGGCGCGGCCGCAATGCCGGAGGTCGCCGCGAAGTTGGCGGCGGTCGCGTTCGTTACCGGCGCCGCAATCTCGATGCGATCGATGTTCGGCGCGTAGGCATCGGCGTTGCCGAATCGAATCGTGTTGTTTCCAGCCCTCAGGTCTACGTTGACTACCCTTGTCTGGTAGTTGTCCCACTGCAAGGTATTGCGGAAGTAGACCCGCTTGGCGGCGGCAGCATTGACGCTGATGTCCGCATAGCGTTCCACGACGTTGGTGTTGTAGGCGTGTTCCCCAACCATCTCGGCATTGGCATAGCCAACCACCATGCGGTAGCTACCGCTTGCCGGCACATTGACATTGTTGAATTGCAGCGCATTGCCGGCACCGGCACCGATATAGGTTGCCGCGCGTCCGCCCGATGCACCTCCGACATTCTCTATCCGAGCGGCGCCACTTAAGGTGTTGGTGGAGGACTCGGCTTCGTAAGTGGTGGCCTTGCCGGTGCCGCTTGCATCCTCGATATAGTCGATTCGGACATTGCCGCGAGCGTCGCCCGTATAGGCCTTGAAGGACAAACGATTGATTCCCGCGGTCAGGAATACGTTGATGGTCTTGTCGGCCCACTTGTTCCAATCGCCTGTCGCCGCCAGAGACAAATCGCTCAGGCGTTCACCATTCAGCATGGCCCCCACGGTACGGTCGCCTTGAGGTGGTGGCTGATTCGCGGCCAAGACCTTGACGGTGCTCGATGCCGTGCGTCCGCCGTCGGCCGTCGTGACCGTGACATTGGCGTTGCCGGCCGATACGCCGGTGACAAGGCCGTTGGCGTTGACCGTCGCCACGCCGGTATTGCTCGAACTCCAGCTCACGCCCTTGTTGGTGGCGTTGGTAGGCTGAACGCTGGCGGTGAGGTTCGCAGTCGAACCGATTGACAGCGATGCGCTCGACGGCGTGACGGTGACGCCGCTCACGGCGATGGGCTGGGTGCCGCCGTTGTCGCCGGCCGTTGCATTGGCGGCATTCGAATTGCCGCTGGCTCGGTTGGTATCGGTGTACTTGATCCAATACCAGTATTGGCGCCCATTTGCCACCGAGTTGTCGGTGTAGTTGCGCACCTTGCCGGGGAGAATCGCCAAGCGTTGCCGGCCGGACGGGTTGGCATCGGTATCGCGCATCACCTGGACGCCCCGGAGATTACCGTTTACCGTCCATGACAAGTCTATCTTGCCGTTCCCCCCTGTCGCGCTCAGCCTCACATCGGCGGCGCGAACGCTGCCCATGCCCAACATGGCGACGGACATCGCCAGGGCGGCATGTCGCCACGAGAACCTTATTCTTTCTGTTCCACACATACTCAAACCTCGTTAATTTTCTAAATGAAATATCTACCCGGCAGACAGGCCGTGCGATTCCGTTTTTGTCATCATCCACTCATCAGAACAGGAAGCTGCCGAAGGGACCATTCAGGATGGCGTTCTTCTGCGCCTCGCTGAAGTGGGTATTCGGATAGCCGTAGAAAGAGGCGGACATCGGCGTGCCGTCTGTGTGCGTCGAATCGGGCAGGCCGAAGGCATGTCCGAGCTCGTGCACCATGCCGCCATACCAGCGCTCCATGGTGCCGCCTATCCCCGCCGCGCCGTCGGCATCGTGTTGGCTGAGCATTACCCAGCCGATATTCGCGCCGCCGCCCGCGCCATCGCCCTCGGCGCTGATTTCGCCGACGACCAGCCAGCGATTGTCGGGATTACCCAGCTTGAACCGATCCTGCAATTCAATAGTCATGTTGGCCACCGAATACCAGTATTTCTCGCCCCACTGGGGAGTGTTCTCGTAGTAGCTGCGTGGATGCTGTCCGGCCACCACCTCGACGACGGGGTCGTTCAATCTGAATGTCTTTCCGAGTTCCTGTTTGTAGTAGCGCTGGG
>JAJRDU010000153.1 GCA_028748685.1 Methylococcaceae bacterium | reverse complement strand
ACCGTGAGCATGACCTTCCAGGTCAATAATTCACCGTTTGCGGGTAGGGAAGGTAAATTCATTACCACCCGCCAAATTTACGATCGCTTGCAAAAAGAATTACAGCACAACGTGGCCTTGCGTGTCGAAACCACCGATGACCCGGATAAATTTAAAGTATCGGGTCGTGGCGAATTACATTTATCGGTCCTGATCGAAAATATGCGCCGCGAAGGTTTCGAACTGGGCGTGTCACGCCCACAAGTGATTATCAAGGAAATCGATGGCGTTAAATCGGAACCCTATGAAAATGTAACGATTGAAGTGGAAGAGCAGCATCAAGGCACCATCATGGAAAAACTGGGTGACCGCAAGGGTGACCTAAAAGACATGGTGCCCGATGGCAAAGGCCGTATCCGCTTGGAATATGTTGTGCCTTCCCGTGGCTTGCTGGGATTCCAGACGGAATTCCTAACCGCAACATCCGGATCGGGTTTGTTCTATCACGTATTCGATCATTACGGCCCGGTGAAGGAAGGCGCGGTGGGTAATCGAATTCGCGGTGTTTTAATTTCGATGGCGAAAGGCAAAGCAGTCGATTACTCTCTATATCCGCTGCAAGCTCGGGGCGAGCTATTGGTGGTTAATGGCGATGAAATCTACGAAGGTCAATTAGTCGGTATCCATTCACGAAATAATGATTTAACGGTTAATCCAACCAAACCCAAGCCATTGACTAACATTCGCGCCGCCGGTACCGATGATAGTTTGACCTGCGCCAAAATTCAAAAAATGACCTTAGAGCAAGCTCTGGAGTTTATCAGCGATGATGAGTTGGTCGAAGTAACGCCTAAGTCGATTCGTCTACGTAAAATATTTTTGACTGAAAACGAACGCAAACGCGCATCGAAATAAGCGGAATAAATAAAACTCTACCGTTCCCACGATCAAAAAAGTGGGAACGGTATTTTCTGGAAATATCCAAATCCTCTCTTATCTCACCGATTTTTAGGCTTTTTGCCTTGTTCAAAACCGGCCGGGACGTTTTTCAGTTCCCGTCTAAATTCACACCCCGACTCGCGATTGGCCGACAGTATCAAGAAATGTCGGACGGATGGCTCGAACCTGTCTGACAAGCTTGCAGCAAGCTGGATAACTCTCTGTTTTCGCGATGCAGCTCGTAAATGTGGAATGCGTCCTTGATGCTTTCGCAAAGCGCTTCGTCTTCCCAAGGCTTGGTCAGAAATTTGTAAACCGCGCCCTTGTTGACGGCATCGAGTACCGAGTTAAGATCGGCATAACCGGAAAGCACCATGCGCATCGTATCGGGATACAGCTCCTTAACCCGGCGCAGGAACTCGGTGCCGGTCATCTCCGGCATGCGCTGGTCGCAAACGACCACCCCCGGCCGGTGAGTCGCCAATAGCTCGAAACCTTCTCGGGTGCTGGTGGTGCTGAGAATACGGAAACCTTTGCGGCGTAAGCCACGGCTCAGCGCGGACAAAATGTTCGGTTCATCATCCACCAGCAGCAAAACCCTCTCGGGTCTGTCGATTATTTCTCCAGGCGGGATACAACGTCCCTCGCGCAGCAGCGCGGCAAACTCCTCCGCGGGCAAGGGCCGGCTAAACAGATAGCCCTGCATTTCCTCGCATCCGACTCCGCGCAGAAAACCAAGCTGGCCGTCGGTTTCGACGCCTTCGGCGATGACCGACAAACCCAGACTGTGAGCCATG
Source organism: Methylococcaceae bacterium (assembly GCA_028748685.1). Taxonomy (GTDB): domain Bacteria; phylum Pseudomonadota; class Gammaproteobacteria; order Methylococcales; family Methylomonadaceae; genus Methylomonas. Next base: position 20,332 of record JAJRDU010000153.1, on the reverse strand, counting down.
CCGACCACGGCGCGGACGATGGCGGCATCGCTAGGATTGGAGGTGATATTGATGACGAAAGAGCGATCGATCTTGATGCGGGCAACGGGTAGGCGTTGTAGATAGCTGAGGGACGAATAACCGGTACCGAAGTCATCCAGCGCAAAGCTAACGCCATCGGCGCAGAGATCGTGCATGGTGCGGATCACATTCTCGGCATCGCGCATCACGATGCTTTCGGTGAGTTCCAGTTCCAGCCATTTTGGCTCGAGCCGGCTATCCGCAAGAACCCGGCGCACCATGGCTCGAATATCGTTGTCCAGAAACTGCCGCGCCGATAGGTTGACCGCCATGCGGAAAGGTTCCAGCCCTTCATCCTGCCACCGTCTAGCAAGGCTGCAGGCCTCATGCAGCACCCATTCTCCGACGGGGCCTATCAGTCCGTTCTCCTCGAGTAGCGGGATGAAATCCATCGGTGATACCGATCCGTAGTCGAAGCAATGCCAGCGAAGCAAGGCTTCCGCACCGACGATCTGGCCGCTGGCCAGATTGATCTGGGGCTGAAAGTGCAGAGCGAACTCGTTGCGATCCAAGGCTCGGCGCAGAGCGGTATCGAGGCTGAACTGCCGGCGTGAACTTTCGTCCATGTCGGCAAAGAAGAAGCGGCAAGGGCCGGAGGTATCCTGAGTCGACGCAGCGTGCATGGCGTGCTTGAGCACATTCGCCGGCGTGCCATCCTGTGGAAACGATGCGATGCCGATAAAGGGGTCGAGGAATAATTCCTCGCCCTCCACGGTAATCGGATCGATCAAGGCCCTATGCATTTGCCACGCCAGTTCTTCCGCCACATCTAGCCCATCCGGATCGCGCAGAATCACCGCGAACTTCGATTCATTGATACGTGCCAGAGGAATGGTTCGCAGCGCCGACTCCAGCCTGGTGGCCATGGCTCGAATGACTTCCTGGCCCGCGTCCGGGCTCAGCAACTGCACGATGGCATGATAACGGCGTAGATTGGCGACCAATACCACCACCGACTTGACCGCCGTGTCCCTGCATGCCTCCCCTAGCCACTCTTCGAATAACGTCCGGCTGGGCAGTCCGGTCTGAGCATCGTAGTAAACCAGGTAGCGCATCTTGGTTTCGGCGGCAATGCGTTTTTCCTCGCGGCGGATCACGTCGAGCGCAAAGGAAATGTCGTCCACCACTTCCACGAGCAGATTCAATTCCGCCTCGCGGAAAAAGTCGGGTTCGGAGGCGGCGACGTTGAAGGCACCGATGACGTTACCCTCGAGTCGTATCGGGAAGGAGCCGCCGGCGCGCAGATCCCATTGCTCGACCATGCCGCGCCACGGCGTGTTCGGATCACCTAGCGTATCGTTGATGATAAATGGGCCATCGGCGCGTATCGCATGCACCGTTGGCCCTTGATCGGTAATCACGTCGGCTATGCTCTTGAGCTGAGCGACCGTCGCCACACCCGCGGAGGCCACCGGAACCACGCCCCCGTTGTTGGGTTCCAGCAGTCCGATCCAGGCCAACGCAAAGCCGCCATATTCGATGGCGATACGACAGGCCGCCGAATAAAGTTCCTGAGGATCTTCGGTACGGATGATGGTTCGATTGATATTGCTCAACATCGCATACAGCCTATTCTGGCGTTCCAGTTCGATCCCGGCCGTAGATGGATCGATAGGCGATTCAATCGTTTTCATGCCTTACCCCAATAACCTGTCCACGCAGGCTTGCAGGGCCCAGCGGTCCAAAGGCTTGTTGATAACCTCCGACACCCCCACGGCCGCCAACCGAGTACGAGAACCGTCGTCGTCGAGCGCTGTCACCATGACGATGGGAATATAGGAGGTGGCTGGATCGGCTTTAAGGCGCCTTACGACCTCAAAACCATCCATGCCCGGCATCATCAGATCAAGCAAGATCAGATCGGGAGGGTCGGCGGCAACCGCTTCCAACGCGGCTTGTCCCGATCCGACGCTATGTACCTTGTAGCCACTAGCCTGCAACAGCGCTTCTTCCAACTTGCGGTTGCGCGGATCATCATCGGTAATCAAAATTTTCTTTTCGGTCGTCATTATGGTGCTTCCTGTTGGCTGGAGGCGGCCAGTATTCTTTCCACCTCGGCGAGAAAATTCTTGTATTGGATAGGTTTGGCGATATAGCCATCGCACCCGGCCGCGATCATTTTTTCTTCGTCCCCCTTCATCGCGAAAGCCGTGAGAGCGATGATCGGTATGTGCCGCGTCGCTTCGGCCTGCTTAAGCAGACGGGTCGCCGTCAATCCGTCAATGCCGGGCAACTGAATATCCATCAGAATCAGATCCGGCAGGTGCTGCTGGGTCAATACGATGGCATCGTTGGCGTTTTCGGCCTGGAGCACTCTATAGCCCTGCTTATCCAGCAGCATGCAGACCAGTTTCATATTGGCCGGAGTGTCTTCCACTACCAGCACTTGCGCAGTCATGTTTCCCTCCTGCTCATGGCTAGGGCTCGTCGTACTTCGCCGGCGAAACGGCCATGATTAAAACTGGTTTTTTCCAAAATGGCGGTGACATTCGCATGGAGTATTGCCCTGTCTTCTTCGGTCAATGTCTTGGCGGTTACGACCACGATCGGGATACTGGCCGTTTCCGGGCTGTTCTTCAGGGCCTCGACCACATCGAAACCATTCACTTCGGGCATCATCAAGTCCAGCACCAGCAGATCGGGCCGTTCCCGTCGAGCGATGGCTATGCCTTCCTTGCCGCCGTAAGCGCGTAGCACCAAGTAGCCCGGCTCGACCAAATAGGCGGCGAGTAACTCCACGGCTTTCGGATCGTCATCGACTACCAGCACCCTTAGGGATTGGCTAGCCGGTGTCAGCCCCAGGCCTTTCAGGGTGTCTATCAAGTCTCCGCGACTGACCGGCTTCTGTAGCACGGCGCTGGCACCGAGCGAAAAACCCTTTTGCGTATCGGCGACGATGGAGACGATGACAACCGGAATGTGCGCGGCGGGTGAGCCAGGCTGCTTGATTCGGGCTAACAGATCCCAGCCATCCATGTCCGGCAGCATGATGTCGAGAATGATCAGCGTCGGCGTCTGGCTTGTTAGAAATTCAAGACCGTCCGTGGCATTAGCCACATGTACTGTTTCAAATCCTTCCGGCTCCAATTGCAGGCGGACCAGCTCGGCGGCGGTGGGACTATCCTCGATTACCAGGGCAAGAGCACGGCTAGTGTCGTTTGCCAGCCTGTAAGGCCGCGGTTTCGCGCTGGCGACATCCGAGCCACCGTCGCGCCAAGGCAGCCAGACGATGAAACGGCTGCCTCTCGCGGGTTCGCTGGACAAGGCCATGGTGCCGCCGTGTAGTTGCGCCAATTTGAGTACCAATATCAAACCCAGGCCCGTGCCTTCGGTCTCTCGCGACAGCGAGGAATCCAATTGCGAAAAAGCGTGGAACAGGCGGGGCGCGTCCTCGTCCGAAATTCCTATACCGCTATCCTCTATCTCAAGTTCCAGAAACTCCGCAAACTCGTTGCCTTGCAAGGGCATCCTCAGACTGGTCTGCGCCGTGGAAGTCCAGGCTTCGATGTCGGAGCGGCTGACCTTGCGAGCCCGCAATGTAACTCGGCCGGCTTCGGGCGTAAACTTGACGGCATTTGAAAGCAGGTTGTAGATGATCTGCTTGGTCTTGCGCGCGTCCAACATAGCCTGGCCCATGGGTTCGGCCACTTCGAGCCGTAACTGGATGCGGTGGGCCGCCGCCTTTTCCTTAATGACGGAAAGGCTGTTGTTGAGCGTATCGTCAACATCCAAGGCCTCCAAGTCCAGAACCATCTTGCCGGCCTCTATCTTCGACAGGTCGAGAATGTCGTTAATCAGAGACAGCAAGTGCTGGCCGCTGCTGAAGATGTCGGTGACATACTCCTGCTGTTCGGGAGTGAGTTCGCCTATCAGTCCGTCCTTCAGCACTTCGGAAAAACCGATGATGGCGTTGAGCGGCGTGCGCAATTCGTGCGACATGTTGGCCAGGAATTCGCTCTTGATCCGGGTCGCGACCTCCGCGGCCTCCTTGGCCTGCCGCAGGGCTTCTTCGGCTCGCTTGCGGTCGGTGATGTCGTACACGGTAGAGCGGCTGGCCAGGTAACGGCCTTCTTCGTCTCGGACTGCCGTGGCATTCAATAAAATGGGCAGAATTGTGCCATCCCTGCGTACCAATTCGAATTCGAGGTTACGCACCCAGCCACGTTCCTTGAAAAGCAGGAATTGTTCTTCGATAAGCTGCTGACTAGAGGGAGGCATCAGATCGAAATATCGCATCTTGCCTATCACCTCTTCGCGGACATAACCCAGCCAGGATAGCTCGGTATCGTTCATGCGGACGATGAAGCCGTTCTCATCCAGCGAGTGGTAACCGCAGGGCGCCCTGTTATAAAGATCCTCGATCTCATCGGCTTGCCGGCTGCGGGTTTGATCACGCAAGCGGCAGATGCCATAGGCCAGATCAGCCGCCGCCTCGTAAAGCAGTTCGATTTCGCCGTCGTCGAAGGCGTCGATTTCCGTGGCATAGATACTGATCATGCCGATGGTGCCGTAGGCACCGATTAGGGGCAAGGCGATGCACGATGCAAAACCGCATCGCAATGCGGCTTCGCGCCATAGCGTATATTCCGGCGCCGAAGCGATGTCCCGTATAACCACCGGCCGGCCTTCCGCGATGGCCGTTCCGCAAGCACCATGGCGTTGGATGTCCTCGCCCCAGCTGAGTTTTAGGTGATCGACATAGTCCCGGTCCGTCCCGGCATGGGCGACGGGACGGATGCTTTTATCCGCGTCGTGGCCCGCAAACCCCACCCAGGTCATGCGATAGCCGCCTTTTTCCACGATCATGCTGCACATGGTGTCGAGCAAACTTTGTTCGTCGGCTGCGCGCAGCATGACGCGGTTACCGGCGCTGAGCACGATCAGCGCCCGATTGGCATGGGACAGAGCTCTATCGGCTTCCAGTAGACGAGCCTCTCGGTCCTGCAATCGTTCCGCCGTCTGGTCGAAAATCCGCGCCAATAGACCAATTTCGTCGCCGGACGGCGGCAAACCGGTACGAGTGGACAAATCGCCCTTGCCCATGAGCCTCGCCGCATCGGTCAGCGCATACATTCGGCGCAGCACCAGCCAGTGGCTTCCGAACCAGGCGATGGCGAGCAACAGAGCAGTCATGGTCAGTAATACGGCGATGTCTCGCATGGCGCGTGCCTTGACGGGCTCGTATACCTCGTCCTTGGGCACCCCGACCCGCACATACATACATTTACCGTCTATCCTCTGCAGGGGTTCGATGGAATTTAGACGTATCACCCCGTCCTGGCCGGGAAACTCTGCAAACCCCCGGCAATCAGAGGCAAGCATGCCTTCCAGCGCTTCCCGCTCGGGCGCGGGTTTTCCGGTCCATTCGTTCGCCGGATCAGGATGCCGCGCCAGCAGAATGCCGCTGGTATCCACGACCGCGACCACAGCCCCTTGCGGTAACGGTACTTGTTTCACCGTTTTTTGAAGTCCGCTGAGTTCGAGAGTGGCGTAAAGTACCATCCGCAAACGGCCGTCCTCGCCAAATATGGGGTAGCCCATGCCGAGGCTTGGCACTTTTGACAGCCGACCGACCAGAAGATCGCCCACGGCAAAATCCTTAGCGGCAACAGTGCGGCGGAACCATGGCCGGTCGGCAAAATTGATCGGCGCATCGAACGGCAGGGCGCTACACACCAGATTACCTTGCTCATCAACCATGCCGATATTAGCGTACAGGGGATTTTGTTGGCGTAGGCTACGAAGAAATCCATCGCATCTAGGCAGTAACTCCGGAACGGTCATGGAAGGCACGTGGGAGAGAATAGCCAGCATTTGCCGCGTTTCGTTGATCAGCCGATTTTCCTTTTCGGCAACCAGGACGGCCAGTCCCTCGGTCTTTTGCCGGGCCTTGGTCACGGCGGCGACTCGCTCCTCCATGGCGGAGTAGACAATCAAACCGAAGGCTGGCATCGACGACAACAGTACTAGCAGCAGCAATCGGCCACGAAGGCTGATCGATGGCTTCATGGCCGGATCGGCCGGCGCTGGCGACATTTTCGTAAGACCTATCATGGACATGCGGCGCTCTCCATAGTCTGACCGATGATCAAATGGTAGAAATTAGCGTTTTTTTGGCTGCCTCAAGACAACCCGAACTATTACCCTGAAAAGAGCATTTGACGTGTGTTGCAGACCGTTCGTGCCGAGCCAATCGAAGCATGAGCGGCCCGCAACACCATCCCCCATATGGTGATTGAAACTGCTCTTTTTAGGATTACCGGCGGCATCTCGTAATTAGCCCTGATTAGCCCACTAGTAATACGGTTATGCGGCATAACCACTAACACCGATTCTCTTGCTTATATAAAAAGAATGCAAGCCTTTTCCCGGAACGATCGCGTCTCAAGTTGATTGAATGAAATTAAGAGCCGATGAAGCGATAGGTTTATCATTTTGATTTTTAATGAACATCACACCGGAAGGCTTGCTGAGCCTACCTTTTTTCAGATTTTCAAGGCTTGGGCGTACTTGTAAAACAGGAATTATCTAATCTGTTAGGATTAAAAATAAATCCCCCATAATCTTTGACAAAAAAGCGGGAAGCGGCGTATATATTAGCACTTCATAAAACACTACTGGATGTTGCCATGAATCGATCCCCTCACCCCCTTACTTCGGTTATGCTGCTGATACTTTTGCTGTTTTCCATTGGCGCCAACGCCGATAGAAAACCCAAGACAACGGCAACAAAAGCTAATCCCATCATCTCCAAACTGACGCCCGCCACCGCGCAGCCGCGGCAGGTCATCACGCTCACCGGAGAAAACTTCGGCGGTACCAAAGGCAAGATTTTGTTCGGAACGACCGCGCAAACCGGAAGCGCCATTTCGTCATGGAACAACAATACCGCGATAGTCAAGGTTCCCAAGGGCAAAGGCCAGACCACGGTTCAGTTAATCACCAGTACCAAGAAAAGCAGCAACAAACTGCCGTTTACATATGGCCGAAGCAGTTCCGGCGATTCCGGAACCAGTGGCCTTACGAGTTTCAAAGTGTTTGCCAACAACGACTTAGGCATGCACTGCGTCGACAAGGACTTCTCGGTTTTCTCTATCCTGCCACCGTATAACGTGATCAATGCCCAAGTGATCGGCCAGGACGCAACAGGTAAACCCAGACTGTTGGACAACAATTCGGTGGTGCTGCGCTATTCGCCCATCCCCGATGCCAATAACTCAATCAACTCCACCTCCAAGGATAAAACCAATTTCTGGAACTATGCTCTACCCTTGTTTGGCGCCAACCTCGACTCCAACGGACAGGGTATAAAAGGCTTATACATGCCGGCCGATGCGCCGCTGTTGTCGAATAAACCCGATCTCAGCAAGACCAGCTTCGGTTGGAATAGCGGCTTGGGTCTGTTTTCTGCCGAAGGCATCCCTATTCTGCCGATCGACGATCAAGGCAAGTCCAACCCTTATCCGATGCTTAGAATCAGCGCGTTCGATAAAATTACCGGCACTGAACTGGCTTACAACGATATCGTAGTTCCCGTTTCGGATGAAACCACCTGTAGCAACTGTCATGCGACCGGCAAGATGGCGGCGATGGGACCGAATTGGTCCAACGACCTTGATCTCGATGTTCAGACTCGAACCAATGTCCTAAAGGTTCACGATCTTAACCACCCAACCGCGGATTTACAGAATAATCAGCCAGTACTCTGCGCAAGCTGCCATTATTCGCCGGCATTGGATTTGGCCGGCGTCGGTCAACCCAGTGGCGCTCAGGTTGGACACAAATGGATGTCGGCGGTGATGCACGATTATCACGCGCCCATGATGTCCTATGTCGATGGCAAAACCGTCTATGACGCACCCGCACCGATCAGCGGTCTCGATCCCGCCTTGAACGGAGTTCCGCCCGCCGACCAGCAGTCCTGTTATCAATGCCACCCCGGCACCAACACCAAATGTCTGCGCGGGGCGATGACCGAAACCGTCACTTGCCAAAACTGCCACGGCAACATGAAGGCCGTGGGCGGCAGCGCGGCGATGAAAACTTACGGCGCCATCAATCAAAGAACCACGGATTTGACCCGCAAAGCCTGGTCGGACGAGCCGCGTTGCCAATCCTGCCATACCGGCGATGCGGTTAACCACCTGGTTCCGAATAGCGCCAATCCAGCGATCAACGCAACATTAGCGAAAGACGGCATCCGTCTGATTCACGCTTACGACCGTAACGACCCGGCCGCCTCGCCTTTACTGGCCAGCAACAAACGCTTTGCCGAAAACGACGGCAAATTGTTCCGCTTCAGCAAGGGCCACAGTGGCGTCAGTTGCGAAGGCTGCCACGGCAGTACCCACGCCATCTGGCCGGGAGATAGTCAACATCTGAACGACAACATCGCTTCCAATGATTTGCAAGGGCATGCCGGCACCATCAGCGAATGCTCAAGCTGCCATAAGGCCGGCAGTTTGCCGCCGACCATGAGCGGGCCACACGGCATGCATAACGTAGGCGATAGTAACAATAGCTTCGTCAGCAACGAAGATGCAGGCCATCCTGCGTTTTACAAACAAAATCCCGGCGAATGTAAGGCTTGTCACGGCGCCGACCTGAAAGGCACCGTGCTGTCCCGCGTGGCGGCTGACAGAACCTGGAACACCGAATGGGGTACAAAATCGGTCAAGAAAGGGGAAACAGTCGGTTGCTATACCTGCCATAACGGTCCTAATGGCGATTAAGCAAGCGGCTTAAACCAAACCAGCAGACCCGATTTATCGGGTCTGCTCTTGGTCTAAGGCTTTAGGATTTGGTTGGAAATATACCTTTCGCACATCAAATTTCGGTGCACTAACTCCCTCGCCCTTAGGGAGAGGACTGGGGCGAGGGGGGCAACAAACCGAAATTTGATGTGCGATGACTATAATTTCCCTGAATTCGCCCCGGCGTTTGCCAATCACGTGATTATTCGAGCGATGAATGTTCAGATTAGAAAACTAGGCGGCGTTGCGGGTATTGATACAAAACACGGATTTATTGAAGGGAGCGGCCGAATAGTTTGCTCGCCGGTGCTGGTGATGCTTGAGGCTAACGAGTCTGTAGGAGCGGGCCATGCCCGCGAATTTAAATATCGCGGGCATGGCCCGCTCCTACAGACTACTCCCCAAACCTCTTACTGAGTCACGAATTTCAAGCCTATCACCAGCAACAGCGTTGCCAGGACCGGACGCAAAAAATACTCGGGAATCTTGGCGCTCAGATGGCTGCCTACCCAAATGCCTGGCACCGAACCCAGCAACAGGCTACCCAGCAATTCCAGATCAAAATTCCCCAAACTCAAATGTCCGAGCCCCGCCACCGCCGTCAACGGGATCGCATGAGCGAGATCGGTGCCGACGATTTTCAGCGTCGTCATTCTTGGATAGAGGAATAGCAAGGCTACCGTGCCCAAGGCGCCGGCTCCGACCGAGGACAGCGTGACCAGAACGCCTAGCACCGCGCCGGTCGTTACGGTTGCGACTTTTTCCCAGCGCGGCGAAAAACGGCCGCTGTTGTCGGGATTACTGTGTTCATCGTCGATTTCGCCGTTTTTCGCGGCCCGATGCAAAAGCACGCTACGCACTAGCAACGCCAAGGCTGTCAACAGCAACGCTACGCCCAGCGTGAAGGTGATCACTCCGGTCACTTCCTTGCCGACCGCCATCAGGTTTTTCAATATATATAGCGTTATGCCGGCAAATGGCAAACTGCCCAATGCCAACAGCTTGACGATACGCCAGTCGACCGAGCCATGCTTGCCATGATGGACAAACACGCCGGCGGTTTTAGTGATGGCCGCATAGAGCAGATCGGTACCGACGGCCACGGCGGGTTTAAAACCAAACAGAAATACCAGCAGCGGCGTCATCAACGAGCCACCGCCCACGCCGGTAATTCCCACTAGCAGCCCCACGCCGAAACCGGAAGCCGTATAAAGCAAATTCATGTCTTAATACCTTTTCTTGAGTTATATATCTGGAAAAGGAATATAACAGTGAATCCGCCCTTTCTTTAATGATAAATGGACATATCAATATCTATGTTTGAGATATTTGGTCGAATCGGGTTGCTTGCATCGCCCGATTCGAAAAGCGAGTCAGCGTTCTAGCGTCACCCTGAACCAAGCCGCGTACAAGGCAGGCAAAAACAGCAGCGTCAATAGCGTCGCCACGGTCAGACCGCCCATGATCGCCACCGCCATCGGTCCGAAGAAGGCACTTTGCGTCAGCGGAATCATCGCCAGTATCGCCGCCGCCGCGGTTAGTACGATGGGCCGGAAACGTCTGACGGTGGAATCGATGATGGCATCGAAATCCGAAAGTCCGGCCTGTTTGTCCTGATCGATCTGATCGACCAGGATCACCGAATTGCGCATGATCATGCCGGACAGGGCGATGGTGCCCAGCATGGCGACGAAGCCGAACGGCTGATGGAAGATCAGCAGGAACAGCGTGACGCCTATCATGCCCAGCGGCGCGGTCAATAGCACCAGCGCCATGCGCGAGAAGCTTTGCAATTGAATCATCAGCACCGTCAACACGCTGAACAGAAACAGCGGCATCCCCGCCGCCACCGAATCGCTGCCCTTGGCCGATTCCTCCACGGCGCCGCCTGTTTCCAGCCGATAGCCGACCGGCAAAGCCGCCTTGATGTCGGCCAGTTGTTCTTCGATCTGCGCCGATACCGTCGGCGCCTGTATATCGCCACCATACAAATGCGCTCGCGCCGTTACGGTTGGGATACGGTTTCTTCGCCAGATCACGCCTTCCTCGAAATCGTAGGTTAGCCTGGCGATTTGCGACAGCGGCACGCTACGGCCGGTCGCGGTCGGGATCATCATATTTTCCAAATGCGATAGATGCTTGCGTTCGGTTTCGGTGCCGCGCACCAACAGATCGATACGCTCTATGCCCTCGCGAAACTCCGTGATGTATAAACCTTGCATGGCACCGTTGATCAGGTTGGCGATGTCGTCGGAAGCAACACCCAGCAAGCGGGCCTTGGATTGATCGACCTCGACTCTGATGACCTTGATCGGCTCCTCCCAGTCCAGCTGCACATTGGAAAGATGCCGATTGCCGCGCATCACATCTGCCACCCGCCGGGCGATGCCGCGCAGAGTAGGCAGATCGGGGCCGGAAACCCGGAATTGCACCGGAAAGCCCACCGGCGGCCCGTTTTCCAGCCGCAGCACGCTGGCGCGCAAGCTGGGAAAATCCTGTTCGAACATGGCAATCAATTTACCGCGCAATTGCTCGCGTTCCTTCGGGCCTTGGGTCAGTATCACCAGTTGCGCGAAACTGCGTTGCGGCATTTGTTGGTCCAGCGGCAGATAAAACCGCGGACTGCCATTGCCGACATAGGCCACATAATTGTCTATGCCATGTTGTTTATCCAGCCAGGCTTCGAGTTTTTTGACTTCGATTTCGGTGGCGGCGTAAGACACGCCTTCCGCCAGCCGCAGATCGACGATCAGTTCCGGCCGGGTGGAATCCGGGAAAAACTGCTGCTGGACAAATTTGAAACCGAAAATGGACGCCGCGAAGATCGCAACGGTCAACACAATCACCAGCCAGCGATGAGTGACGCAGGCCTCGACCAACGCCCGGAAGCGGCGATAGAACGGCGTTTGATAGAGATCGTGACTCTCCGTGGCCGCATGCGCTTGAGCTTGGCGTTTCAGCACTCGCATCAGTAAACGTTGAATACCGGAAGCCGGGCGATCATGGTTATTCGTGAAATCCGGCAACAAGCGGTAACCCAGATAGGGCACGAATATCACCGCCGCCAGCCAGGAGACCAGCAGCGCGATCACCACCACCTGGAAAATCGAGCGGGTGTATTCGCCGGTCGAGGAGGCTGCGGTGGCGATCGGCAAGAAGCCGGCGGCCGTGACCAGTGTCCCGCTCAGCATTGGCATCGCGGTTGAGGTGTAGGCGAACGCCGCAGCCCGCTTGCGCTCCCATCCCTGCTCCATTTTCGACGCCATCATTTCCACGGCGATGATGGCGTCGTCCACCAACAAGCCGAGGGCCAGAATCAACGCGCCCAGCGAAATCTTGTGCAGGCCGACGCCGAACAGATACATCATCCAGAACGTGATCGCCAGCACCACCGGGATGGTGATCGCCACCACGATGCCGGTGCGCAATCCCAGCGACAGCAGGCTTACTCCCAATACGATCACCACCGCTTCGGTCAGCGATTGGACGAACTCGTTGACCGAATGCTGCACCGCTTTCGGTTGCGAGGACACGGTATGCAACTCCAGCCCGATGGGCAACAGGGCCTGGGTTGCGGCCACGGCCGCATCGAGATTGCGGCCCAACTTGATGATGTCACCGCCCGCTCGCATCGCGACGCCCAGCAACAACGCGTCCCGGCCCTTATAACGAACTCTATCCTTGGGAGGGGCTTCGAATCCTCGGCTGACCTTGGCGACATCGCCTAGCCGAAACTCGCGGTTGTTGGCGCGCAAGCGGACATCTCGCAGATCATCCAGACGGTCATATCGGCCGGTGATAGCTACCCTGATCCGTTCCTCGGCGGAATCGAAATTTCCGCTACTGGCCACCAAATTCTGGGCTCGCAGGGTATGCAGCAAAGTGGCGGTATCTATGCCCAGCGTCGCCAGTTTGGCATTGGAAAGATCGATATAAATCCGCTGTTTCTGTTCGCCGAAAAAATCCACCTTGGCGACATCCGGCACCCGCAACAACTCGGCCCGCACCGCATCGGCCTGACGTTTCAGTTCGGCGTAATCGTAGCCTTCGCCGGTCAGTGCATAGAGATTGCCGTAAACGTCGCCGAATTCGTCGTTAAAAGCAGGATTTTCGACACCGTCGGGCAAGGTATGGCGAATATCGCCGATTTTCTTGCGGGTCTGATACCAGATATTAGGGATTTCCGAGGCCGGCGCGGAATCCTTGGCCACCAGAAAAACCAACGACTCACCGGGCCGGGAATAGCTGCGCAGGATGTCCAGCCACGGTACCTCCTGCAATTTTTTTTCAAGCTTGTCGGTGACCTGCTGCTCCACTTCAAGAGCACTGGCGCCCGGCCAGTTGGTTCGTATCACCATCACCTTGAAAGTAAACGGTGGATCTTCCGATTGTCCCAGCTTGGTATAGGACGCAGCGCCGATCAGAGTCAGCGCCAGCATCGCATACAACACCAGTGACGGATGTGCCAACGACCATTCGGAGAGGTTGAAACGCTTCATGAACGATTCTCAACCGACACGGGCCGCACAATCTGGCCTGGCACCAATGTCTGAACCCCGGCCACCACCACCTGCTCGCCGTCGTGCAAACCCTGCGTGACGATGACGCCGTCTTCGCGGAAGGCGCCGGTCTGTACCACCCTCGGCTGGACCTGCCCGCTTTGCGCATCGACTACCCAGACAATATTTTGGCCATCGCGGCGAGTAACCGCCGGCGTCGGCAGCAGCAGCGCACCGTTATCCTGTTGATGGAAACCCACGCCGGCCGTCATGCCCAGCCGCACTTTGTTGCCGGCTTCCGGCAGGGCCACCCGGACCTGAAAAGTCCGCGTAACGCTGTCGGCCGCGGGCGCCACTTCGCGAACCTTGCCATGGTAAACCGAAGCCGAATCGGCCCATAGCCTAACCTCCGCCGCCGTGCCGACGGCAATACCGTCCATCCGCGACTCGGGTACCGCAATCGCCACCTCCATGCGGTTTGGAACCGCAATCCTGGCTATCACCTCGCCGGTTTCGACCACCTGGCCGGGTTCGGCGCGAATCTCGGTGACCACGCCGTCGCGCTCGGCCAGCAGATCCGTGTATCGCGTTTGATTGCCGCTGACTTCCGCCTGCGCGCGAGCCTGCTTGACCTTGGCGGCCGCCGACTTAAACTGGGCTTCCTGAATATCCAAGGCTTGAGAGGAGATAAACTTGCGGGCGTGAAGCTGCCGGTAACGTTCCAGCTCGGCTTCTGCCAGCGCCAGATCGGCTTCGGCGGCTCGCGTTTGGGCATTGGCCGCCTGGCTCGACAAGCCGGTATCGATATTATCCAACCTGGCCAAAAGCTGGCCTTTCTTGACGCTATCGCCGATGTCGACACGGCGCTCGACAATTTTTCCGTCTATCCGAAAACTCTGGGCCGTTTCAAAGCGCGAACGCACTTCTCCGACCAAGATAGTGGGCGCTTTCGCGGTATGGGTTCCGACGGTCAAAACCAGAGCCGGACGGGGAATGGGTGGGGGAGGAAGAGGCTGATCGCAGCCCGCCAGCAAGGGCAGCATCAATGGAATAAACAGCCGTTTCATTTAATCTCCATATCTATATCTAAATCAAAGGGCGGAAAGAACCGCCAAAATAACCCCGATGGAACAACCGTTTTACAACGAGGAAGAACAGGGATTCGGCGAACCGCTAGCAACAAGCCGTGGAAACTGGAGCGATCGGCCGATAAGAGAGGCCGTCAAAAGATAATCCGTTCCGCTAGGATTTTTTGATCGTTACCACCGGCACCAGTGAGATCAAGGCTCTGAACAATATCTCGTTATGGATATTGACCAGGCCGTAACATTCATAGTCCAACGGTGTCGCTTTTAAATCGCCGAAATCGTGTTCGGCACTGTTTTCCGCCGGCTTGATCAACACGTGTACGGCATCGTTACTCTTCAGTTGCGACAGAAGCCCGCGGTCGATACTGATTTTATGAGAGGTATAGACCATGGGGTTTTGCTCGAAATCGTGGTTCCACTTCAAGGCTTTTTCCAGCAAGGCACTGGACAGCAGGGCACAAGGAAACATTTCCGGAAAAATCACCTTGTCCTCCAACTCGTCGAAATACAAGGTTTGATCGCGCAACGAACCGCACAGGAAGTTTTTGGCGTTGCTGGTCATCATGAATTTGCGCTTTAAAAAATAGCCGTTACTCAAAAAACAGCGATCGGGTTGAATCTTGAGTTCGGCCAGCCTGGAAAAATCGGCATTGGCCAGAAACAGCGGCGTAGTGGTTTCCTTCTTGTGTCCGTACAGCGCCAAATTACCATCGGCCTTGACGGCAATCCGGTTACTCAGCGTCGGCGACGGGTCGGATTTGAATTGTGATTCCTTGATTTCAACCTCGATCACTTGCCCCGGCTTCACGGCATTGGGGAATGAAAACTGGTAATTGCTGAAATTCAGCCCATGTTCGGAAATGATTTTCTCTTCATCGTGCCGACGGCGAACCTCGGCGATCTTGCCTTCAACTAACGATTCCAGTTGAAAACCCAGCGAAATTGGGCCGTTAAAGGGATTTCCGTTAATTTTCGGCCACTTCTTGCTGTCGTGAAACAAATTGAAATCGTCGGTCGAATTGCGGGCAACGTCAATGTGGAGCTGGCTGAAAATATCCGGGTTAGATGGGTTCATGCTGGCGACCTCCGCTGTAGTTTTAGTGCGATGTTCAATTATTGCATCCTATCACCGATCATCAGCATCACAAACCTGAACGGGCTTGCTCAAATATAGCTCCTTTTATCCCGGACGGAATTCTGCGACCGGTTGCGGCTAGCATGGTCTTGGTTCTTGTCTATTCTGTTTGAATCGTGGCCAAGCGTGCCGTGAGCATCGCAAAAGCGATATATTCCTGTTCCAGCCGCACATTCACCCCAAAGCGGTTATCTCGCAGCGCGTCGCACAGTGCCGCCTCTTCGTCGGATAGATGACTTAACTCGGCTTTGCTGGGGTCAGACTCCTTCACCCAATGTTCGCGGTGGCTCAGCAAGGTTGCCTCGTCCATCAACAGCGATCGGGTTTGCGGAAAGTGCCGACGAAATTGGCTGAGGGGCGAAGCCGTGGCTGTCGATATCGCCCCAGTAATGAATGTTCTTGCCGTGCAGCCATTCGGCACTTGCCAAGGCCTCGAAACCGTAACCTCGGCCGAAGATCACCATCCCGCCCTCGACCTCCGGGAAGGCCAAACCGTTGATGTCGTTTTCAGTGACGAATACTCGGCTTACCGGCAAATTCAGGGAAGCGAATTCTTCGGCGGTGACCGTCAGATCAGTCAGCCTAGCAATCGCCAGCCGGCTATCCAACAGTCGGAAACGGATCAATTGCGGTCTGGCTAAAAAGCCGTACCGCTGCTCGAAGCCGCCGATACCGCTGTGTTGGCGATCTATCGCCGTCTCGGGCAACAACATGTCCAGCCATTCGCTCATCAATTTCTTATGCCGCTCGATGAACTTGGTATCGACGCCCGCCAAACTGATCTGGCGCGGATAAATGCCGGGCCGGGGATGATCAATTATCCAGCCGGCGAGCGGCCGCCAGTCCAGTTCGCGGAAGTCGCGGTATTCGTCCAGTTTGGACAAGGTGTCGAGCCGCGCCTTGACGGCTTTTTCCGCCTTGTCGAATTCGGCCAGTTTTCCGGCCAGCTCGGCCAAATGGTTTTCCAGAACCTTTGCTTTATTTTCCAGTGCGGTAATCTTGGCGGCGTTCGACCAGCCCAACACTTAGCGGCCGCAGTCGTCTTTTTCGTGGCGTTCGCCCGGCGCCTTGACCTGGCCGGCGAGTGTGATGGCTTTTTGTTCGCGGCGGAACTGCTCGGGCGTCGCGCAACAGGCGACGTCGAAACGGTGGGCGATTTCCCGTTCCAGCCAGTCGTAAAACTCCGAATCCGGTTAGATCGCCAGCTTGTGAGCCAGCGAGTTGCGGTGCAGGCTGCGCAGTTCCTCGGTTTGTTCGGTCAATTGCGTGTGTTTTTCGCAGTCGCCGACCAAGGGCGTCAACAAGGCGACTTGGCGTTTGGCCTTCAGCACCGCTTCGTGGGCGCGGTTGAGGTCGTCGAAATGGGCGATCAAGGCGGCGATGCGCGGCGCCACTTCGGACGGCTCCAGCATGTGGCTGCGCACGAAATCGGTCAGGTTGCCGACTGACTTCATCGACACGGTTTGATGAAACAATTCCAGCGCCTGCTCGTTGTCGATGCCGAAGTCGGAAAAATCGGGGGCGATGTTCAAATCGCGCTCGGCGCCGACGAACAGGCGCGCCGGCTGGCCCTGGCGGTCGCTGATCCAGAACACCTGCGCCAGCGTCACGATCTGGTCGTAGCCGGCGTTGTGGAACACGCCGAGAATCACCGAATAACTGTTGTCGCCGCAAGGCCACCGGCTTGGTGCTGCCGCTGACTTCGTTGCGCTCGGATTTGTAATGGCCCAGAACATAGGAACGCAGGCTGCGTTCCTTGGCATCCGCGCCGGCCGCCTTGTTGTAGGCGATGCGATGGGCCGGCACCAGCAAGGTCGTGACCGCGTCGACCAGCGTCGATTTGCCGGAACCGATGTCGCCGGTCAACAAGGCGTTGCGGCCGTCGAGATTCAGTGCCCAGACCCGGCCGTCGAAAGTGCCCCAGTTGTAGACTTCCAGGCGTTGTAGGCGGAAACCAGACAAGGCGTCGTCGGCGACGAAATCCAGCGAGAGTTGCAGGTCGTTATTGATCATGGCGTGTGGAATTTTGGTTGATAGACATCCGCGCCCAACTCTTTCCCAGATGTCTTATCGCGCAAATCAAAATTTAGGGCGGATGCGCTACGCTTATCCACTCTACCGCCTTGCCGGGGCGCGGCTCTCATAATCGAACAAATCATTCGCCGCCCGCCAGTTGCGTCTGATACTCCGCCAACCGCGAATCCAATTCCGACAGCCATTGCGCATCGACGAAGGCTTTCAGGATACGCCTGATTTCGTAATGCGCCGCTTGCACGGACGACGTCTTGAGTTTGCGCAAGAAGCACAACTCCACCACCTTATTAATATGGGTTTCGATCTGATCGATCAGCCTAACCTCGTTGCTGCGTTGCGGCAGAAACACCCTGATCAATTCGACGATGTCCTCGCGCGACAAAACCAGCCGAGTCTCGCCGCCGCCGCAGTCGAACTCGGCCAGCCGCTTGCGCAATAAGGCCAGCAACAAGCTGACCGGAAACGACAGCGGCCGGCGGGCGATCAAACGCGGCAACGTGGGCGCTGCACCGTCGTCTTCGACGTCAGACTGGCGCGAACGCAAGAACGCATAACCCTCGGCCTCGTCCAACACCAACTCCAATCCCAGCACCGAGATGTAGTCCCGCACCCTGGCTTACAGATTCAGCAAGGCGTTTCACAAACCGCCGTCGCTTTCCTGATAGATCACGCCTTTCAATAAAGGAATGACCACGACCGACAGGGCGTATTGCGGCGCTATCTCGAGGTCGGTTTCCGTCATGATTATCTCGTTTTGATTGAGCAGGCGTTGAATTGCGCGTATTTTAGGGCAAAACTATAGCCAACAGAGATAATCTGCTTTTTGACTCTCGATGCTGCTATCCATTGCCAACTGGAAAAGCGGAATTTTACGAACTTAACAAACTAAGCCCCATGAATCGGAACCATGCATTAGAGCTACTGAGAAAAATCAAACCTGTTGTCGCGCAACGGTTCGGCGTCACGCAACTGGCTTTATTCGGCTCCACGGCGCGCGACGAAGCCGGGGACAATAGCGACGTGGATATTTTGGTTGGCTTCGATGGCCCAGCCACCTCAGCCCGTTATTTCGGGGTGCAATTTTATCTGGAAGATCAATTGGGCTGCCCGGTGGATTTGGTCACCGACAAAGCCTTGCGTCCGGAATTGCGGGCATTTATTGAAAAGGAAGCCATCGATGTCTGAATCCGCCGCGCGTGAATGGCTATTCTATCTAGACGATATGCTGACGTTTGCCGAAAAAGTACTCAGTTATACCGAAGGCTTCGATCAACAGCACTTTATCGAGAGTGGTCTGAACTACGATGCCACGGTGCGCAACCTGGAATTGATTGGCGAAGCCGCGACCCATATTCCCGGCGAAATTCGCGAAAACAATCCGCAAATTCCCTGGCGTATGATCATCGCCACCCGTAACCGTTTGATTCATGGTTATCTCGGCATCGACAACGATACCCTATGGAGCATCATCCAGACCGATATACCCGAGTTGCTGCCTTTGCTACAACAGCTTCAGCAAACCACAACGCATAACCGGATAGATTGAACCGTAGCTCGTGTACGTGCGATTAGCGAAGCGTAATCGCACGAATGTTACGAATTTCGTTCCTCCTTACGCTTCCGCTGATCGGAGGAACGAGTCCTAATGCTTATTTCATCCATTCCTTAAACGAGATTATTGCGGCGATGGCCATATCTCGCAGCATCCTACTTGGTCGCACCAATCGCGAACGATGCGGTGCACCTTGTTTACCGCATCCTACGGCCCTGAAATTAAGCAACCATATGCATAGGGGCTGAGCTAGGTACTTCGGGAATGTTCAATGCATCACAAAAAAACATAACTTCACCACCTTGTTCGCGTTTTTGGGCGCTATAGCTCAGGCGGTAGCGCAACATGCGGTAAGCGCTATACATTTCACAAATGGCTTCAACATCATCATATGAAACCACCCATTTAGCCGATTTTACTTTTCCAATCTGCTCAGCAATTTCGAGATGGTCTTGATGTGAATAAAAGTTGTCGTAGAGACCTTTACCTTTAACATAGTAGGGCGGATCTAAATAGAACAAGACATTGCCTTTTACGTCATCAGTCAAAGTCTTAATCAATTTGGCCGCATCTAGGTTGTGTACAAAAATTTGGTGTTTAAAACGCTTAATTGTTTTAATCCTAGAGATTAAGTCTGGCTTATTGAATCGTGCATCAAGCTTCCATTTTCCAGTTTGATCTTTGCCACCAATAACACCCGCTTTCAAGATGCCTGACCGGTTACATCGATTTAAGAAAAAGGTAGAAAATGCTAATTCTAAGCTTGCCGTGGTGGTATTGAGTTGAATGAGCTTTTGTTTGTACCATTCTTCAATCGTTACCGGAGTGTTTGCAATTAACTCGACTAACTCGTCAGTTTCTTCAAGGACTGAGCGCCAAAACGCGTAGACGCCAGGATTCAGATCATTTATATGAATTTCGTCCATGTAACCGAGTAAAAGCAGTTCCAATGCAACTGCGGCACCACCTGCATAAGGCTCAATATAGGTTCCACCTACTAAATCATTTGCCAATACTATGGCCTTAAGATATTCAGCGAGCTTTCCTTTTCCGCCTGGATAGCGCAATGGAGTGAAAAAATTTGGTGTTGTCATGCCTATTATTCTACGGATTCTTCGATGCATTGGTCAGCATTTCTAATGATAACCAGACGCCTTTTAGCCAATTCTCGATCATATCCCAGCCTAATCGCAAATTGTCGGGGATAGGAT
>JAJRDU010000152.1 GCA_028748685.1 Methylococcaceae bacterium | reverse complement strand
CTCTATGCCAAGACCCTGGAACGCAAACGACCGAACCGAAAGGCACTCAGGCCCAAAAACCGGGTCAGTCCCAAGCCTAGGCGGCAGTACCGCTGAGGCTTAACTTAACGACATTGCCCCCTACCCGACTTCGGCTTTTTTAGGGTTGAACGACGCTAGTTGCCGAACTAAAACCAACGTCTATAGGATGATGATGGACTCCTCTCCAGCCCTTAGCGCAATTTCGAACGGATGCTCAAAAAAACTCCAGATCGCCACCGCTCACGTTTTGCTCGGGCGCCTGGATTAACGCATTTTCTATCAATTCTTCGTAACAACAGACTTGGTTACGCCCATGCTCCTTGGCATAAAATAGCGCCTGATCCGCCTGAAGGATGACCTCTCCTGAACCGGTTTGGTTGGTGATTTGTACCATACCGATACTCACCGTCACTGCGCCCACCTGTGGAAAATTTTGTCGCTCTATCTTGGCACGCAAACGATCAAATGCTTTTTTGGCTCGTTCAAGATCCTGCTCCCGCAACAGGATGACAAACTCTTCCCCGCCGTATCGATACACGAGATCTTCTTCACCGCGAATATCGTGCTGCATTTGTCTTGCAATCAAAATTAACACCTCGTCACCAAACAAATGTCCAAAGCGGTCATTAACCAATTTGAAATGATCAATATCCAGCACACATAACCAATACGTCGAACTATCGGTATGCCGCCGAAAGGAAGAAATCGAAGCCATGGCTGCGCGGCGTTCATTATTGATGAGTAAAATCCGGGTAATTTCCCTCTCCATGGTGTCACGATTCAACAACTGCGTCAGCTTATCGTGCTGATTGTCATCAATCAGCGACAGATAATTGGAATAAACTTTTAATAAGCCATGTACAAAACGCGGCAGACTAAAATCATAACCCTCGCCACAGACATGTACCAGTATGGCGAATATCTCATTGTGTTGATCCAGCGTCGGGTAAATGACATGGCTCAACTTGCCATTCGCATCCACTATCTGTTCAACTTCCTTGCATTCAATAACGTTAAGTACGCGCAGCTTGATGACTTCGGGCAATTCATAACGCTTGGTATGAAACCCCGAGGTTTCCACATGCCCATTGATCGAATAAGCCAATAGACCCAACGCCACGCCGTCAACGTCTTTGGCAAACACTCTAAATAGTCTGAATTCCTGATTGGGAGCCAGTTCACCCAATGTTTTTAACAGGGATTTCTCGATGATCTCTCGATCACGATGTCGAGTAATTTCTCCCAAACTATCAATAATTTGTATCGATGTAACAGTGGGCATACATTGATCTCATTTTGAGGCCATTTCAAAACCCCGCTACGCGCGGAATCTTATTTGGTAAAAGCAAGTCAATAAGCCCTTGGGCAAGATGAGGTCTCTAACAACCGTATCGACGCGCAAAATGAATCATACGCAATGCATACAAATCCCGCAACGCCGGGAGATCTTCAAACTGAACAAGGTAAGGTGCAATCCGGCCGTCAATAGGCGTAGCCGTATGGCGCCGAATGTAGGCCGCCGAAAATCCGGCATAGGGGTATAGAAGAGCCTTTCAGCTCCCCCCTCCGAACCGTGCGAGCGGTTTTCCCGCACACGGCTCTCCAGTTAGTGGTTTCCACTGCGGGATTGGCTCGCCAAGACACAGGCGATCTTTAAGGTAAATAGCTCTTGCTCAGCAAAGAAGTCCTTTGACCAGTT
The DNA here is from genome assembly GCA_028748685.1 of Methylococcaceae bacterium. GTDB lineage: Bacteria > Pseudomonadota > Gammaproteobacteria > Methylococcales > Methylomonadaceae > Methylomonas. The sequence continues at coordinate 13,386 of JAJRDU010000152.1, read as the reverse complement.
TCGGGATGCCTACAATCCTTTGCCATAACACAGTCGCTTTTCCCGCGTGCTCGGCATAGCCCTTAATCCCAAAAAGAGCAGTTGGTGTGTGTTATAGGAGCGAGAAGTAGACGACCCAGACAACCATATCAACCACCTAGGCGATCTCAGTGGTTTCGGCGATGTTTCATTATTCGGACAATACCGGTTTTTTCATAGCGACGACAATCTGAACCATGCCTCCTTCGTGGTCGGCTTGAAGACGCCTACCGGCGCCACCGACGTAAAAACCAGTTTGGGGGACGGTAGCGCATTTTCGAGGTTCACCACCAACCCGGCAGCGGCTCCTGGGATCCGTCCTTCGGACTGTCGTTTACCCGCGCGATGGGGCAAGATACCAGCGTACTCTACACCGTGACCCCTCAAGGCGCTCAGCAAACCAATCTGAGCGATGTCTTCGATTACAACGTCGCCAAAGGTGCTCAACCGGTGACAGTCTATTCCAGCCTGGCGACCGATGGAGGACGAAGCTCCCCCCATCAGTGACAAGGCCGGAGAGGTCAATTCCTTTCAGGCCGGGCTGGTTCTGAACCACAAAGATCAGGCCCATGTATCTGGCACGACGAACGCGACCGCACCGATTGGCGGCAGCTAGGCAACGCGATTTATTACACCCGCATCGACGAAAACAATCGCGCCTATTCCTGTGCATACAAGGTATTCGACATGCTCTGAGAATGCTGCCATATCGCCGCCACATTCGTTAGCCACGATCACCCCTTAATGCTGGCACGCTTTATTTATCCAGATGGCTCCCGCGACCATGGATTGATCGAAACCTAGGCCAACGGCAAGGATTCCCTCACCCACCGGGCAACCTTCGATCAGTGGCGGATAAGAGGCCTGCCCCGAGCATGGACCGGCCTCGGCCATTGCCAACGACGATCGAATCCATATCGCCTGGTTCACACAAGGCAGCGAGCGCCAAGGCTGGTCACAGCCTAGAACCCTTGTCGAATCGACCAGCGCCACCAACTATCCTTATGTGTTGAAAAATGATGGACATATTTATGTTGCCTGGAACGACAACTAGGACGGTTATCGCCTGTTCGCCGTCGAGTAATGATAGTGTGCTCTCGGCGCTTGTACAGGGTGGCAAAGCTCCGCAGAATGCCTTTCGGTTAATACCGTTGTTTACTCGGATAGCAACACCCTATCCAACAGACTGTCTTTCTCGACCCGGCTCATCGGAGTCGACTCGCAATGCTCGATTAGCTCCGTCAGACTTTTTTGCAGGAGTGTATTGCGCTGCTGCTCGTCCCTCAACAGGGCCTTAATCTCCGCATCCAGCGCCAACAACGCTTGCCGTAGCCCTTTTTGCAAGCCTTTCAGCGCGGCGTTTTGCAGTGACGGCTGGATTTTTTTATGCAGAAAAAACGGGATCAGCCAGCTGAGACCGATCAGCAATACGCTGTGGATCGCAAAATCGACGCCGAGGTAGGCGTTGGTCTCGGTTGCACCGTGGTAATAGCCATAAAAAACCTGATAACCGACCACGGACATCGCGGCGATTGGCAACAGGGTTTCGCCGATCGCCGTTACTCCAAGCAAGAAACGTTGCAAACCGTTGCCGGGATTCAATAAAGCCTGGCGTCCTGCGACTTCCGTAGACTGGCTGATTTTTTTTTCGGCCTGGTTTTTGATGTCTTGCAACCCAGACTTCAAAGGCTTACTGGGTATATCGATTTGCACTGCCTGCAATATCAGTTCGTCGAGCGCATCGTTAAAGCGGCTTTGCGCCCAGTCATCCCAGAGCTGAATGTCGTTTTTTTGACCGGAATGCGCAGCCCAAAACTGCGCCAGCTGTTGTAAGGGCCAGGCTAGACCTTGCTGCAGATGGATTTCGGTATTTTGCCAAAGTCCGCCGTAAAACCGGCTCAGCTGTTGATAATCCCGGCCATTAATCTGGTCCAGCAAGGCTTGCAAAATCTGCTTGAGTTGCTGTCCGCGCATCTCGTGGCCGCGCCGTTCCAGTTGGGCGATGCTGAGTCGGCCGGAAAGCTGCTGCAATTGCGCCAATAGATCGGCAAATTCATCGCCGTCGGGTTCGCTGCAACTGGTGCGAAACACCAAGGGATCATCGAATCCGGCCTTATGCAACTGTTGCTTGAAATCCTCGTATTGAACCGCCAAGCCTCTGTCCCACTGGTTCATCACGAATAGCCAGGCATGCTTGGCACCTTCGGCCAGCAGCAGTTGCCAGGCCTTGTTGTCCCGGTAACGTTCGGGACTCACCACGTACAGCAAGGCATCGATATGCGGCAACCATTCCAGCACCAGGCGCTTGTTGCCCAGTTCGATGCTGTCGAAATCCGGCATGTCGATCCAGACGATATTGCTTTTGTCGATGTCGTCATGCTGGCTGATTTTGATGCTGTCGAGCGGCAAACCGGCGGGCAGTTGCTGAATGGACACCGATTGATGATGATACAGCGTCACCTCGCGGGACGTTGGCCGCTCTATACCGGCCCTGGCGATCGCCTTGCCCGCCAAACGGTTGAGCAGCGAACTCTTACCGACACCGGTGCCACCCATGAAGGCAACGATCAGGGGCCGCGTCGACTCTGTCGCCGATAGCCCGGCGGAAAACAGCGATTCGGGACTGCGGCTATCGATGCTTAACAGCGTTTGGGCCTGTTCCCTATCGAGCCGCCCTTCCGCCAGCGCTTGTTCGGCCCAGTTCCTTGCCCGGGCCAGCAATTCAAAGTAATCGTAAGCCATGTTTCTTCTCTTTAAGCGCCTGTTCCGCCTGAGACACAAGTTGTTCGGAGACATTGAAGCGGTTTGCGGCGAGGCTTTGCTGCGGCAGCGTATAAAGCCCGCCGCGCAAACAAGCTTCAAACAAAGCGATTTTTACGGTGTTGAGCTGATGCTGCTTCAATTCCGCTTCGACACGGTGCATGTAACTGCCGATGGCGCTTTCGGCCAGCAACGAAGTCACGGTCAGCATCATCGGCGTAATCACCAAATCGTGAATGCCTATGCCGCCAGCCTGTATCGCCAACAACAAGGCGGCGACATCGGTCGTGACCCGCGTGGCGCGCAGGCTGTTCAAGGTGGCGGGTTGTTCCTGAAGTTTGTAATACAGCCGATGCGCGGTCGCATCCACATCCTGCTGGAAATGAAGATGGTATTCGTCAACCGCCAGGCCATACTCCTGCAAAATGGTGGCTTTTTTCTGCCTGAGCACGCCGGCCGTTTCTTTCCACCAGGCCAACGGCAGCGATTCGGTTTCGGTTTTTTCCAGCAGCTTATCGGCCAGTTGTATCATCACATGCTCGCCGATCTGTTTGAGGACCGTGACTTCCTGGCCGACGTTGGCCTGAAATCTGTCTTTGCCCAGAGCGAACAACTTGCGCACCGGCCAGGTCATCGCCCTGCGGGTCTTGCCGATCACCTTCGCGATGCCCGGGATTTCCAGCAGATTGAGCAAATTCAACAAGGCATTCTGAAAGGTTTCGTAATGATGCGGGTGATCCAGATAATCGCGCTGATAAGCCTTAGCCGCTTGACCGAGACATTGATCAACCAGGGATTGCCAGTTGCGTTGGGCGTGGTGTTCGGCAAACACCGGCTCCAGCCACTGCCGCCAGTAATAATTCAATAGTTGTTGCTGATAAAGCGGATGCTTTTTGTGGGCGACTTTTTTGGTCAGCTTGAAAACCGCCTGCCCGGCGGCGGCCGGCCAGCTCGGCATGGCGCCGTGCTTCTGAAACAGCAGAGGCACCATCTCCGGCACGGGATCGCGCCGGTGTTGCCGCCATTTTTGTTCGAGAGATTGCAAAACCACGGTTTCGCTGCCTTCGCTGAGCTTGTTGACGCATATCAGCGTTGGCTGTTGCAAGCTTTCCATGGTTTTCATCACCTCCCAAACCGACTGGTCCGCGTATTTTTCCTTGCTGACCACCAGAATCACTATATCCGCCAAGGCGATGGTTCTGATCACGCCTTCCCGGTAATCGGCGGCATCGATGGAATCGAAATCCGGCGTGTCCCAACACACACAGGCCGGCAATAGTGGCGAACGCGTGTTACTGTCGGCCAGGGAGTAACAATCGAAGCGGTTGCGGCTTAGCATCCGCTCTTCCAGGCATTGAAAGCGGCCAAAATAATGCTGAAGCCCGAAGCAATCGTCGCTCGACAGCCCGTGACAAAAACCGTGGGGATGAACGGTATAACCCGCCAAGGGGCTGACACCGGCCAGCGTATTGTTCAGTAGCAGATTGACGACGGAACTCTTGCCGGCTTGCGTGGGACCGATCACAGCGATCTGCAGCGGAAACTCCGGCATATCCGAAATCAGTTGTCCCTTGCGGATAAACGCTTCACCGTGCAGCAACTGCTCAATGCGTTGTTGATACTCGAGAAATTGCGGATTTTTTTTATCCAGTTGCGCAACTACAGTCTGGTAACGCTGCTTGAGAAGTTGGATAAATTCCAGCATGATAATTGGGCTTGGGTTTATAATTACTGAGTAATTTAGTTTGTTTAGTTACCCGAATTGCTCACATTATAAATATAAAATTCGGGGTTGTTTCATCTTGTCACCGGGGGACTTGCAACATGAATAAATCATCAGCTGTTTTAGTTTTTCTAATCTGTGCATTGCTTATGGGGTGCAACAAAAGCCACCAGATCAATGGCAGCAGCCTGAAAACCGTAAACAGATCCATGGCTGCCATTAAAGAGCGTCTGCCGTTGGACCAACGCATCGAATTCGAAATCTCGTTCTGGACCTTGCGCGACGAAATCAGAAACAACAAGGAGTTTCTGGATGCGATCGACGGTAAAACCCCGGAACAGCTGATCGAAACCGGCAAGGAGTTGTTCATGAAACGTAAAGCCGCCGGCAACAAGGAATACGAACAATATGCGACCTGGGATCAGATGATCTCCCAATACACCCAAGAGCGTATCGACCAAAACCGGAAAAAAACCCCGGATGCCCGTGATAAAAATCCTCCGGCTCGGGTGGATTACCAAATGCACTCCATGTAATTCATTTTCGCATCGCCGGGGCCGGCAGCTGTTTCTGATCGACCAGGATCGAAACGAACTGGCTGGCCTCGTTGATGGTTCTCTCCATCACATCGATCAGCTTCGAAATATCCACGCCAATTTCAAAAAATTCGTGCCGCAACGCGGCGATCGCGTGGGCATTGAGATTGTGCTTTAAAAACAATACCTGATCCTGAAATGCCGCCAGCACCGGATGCATCCGGGATTCGGCTATTTGCAAGGCCTTGAGCAATCGCCCGTATTGCTGGCGTGATTTTTTCAGCTGCTGCTGGCTACGGGCCCGCAATGCCCGGTTGCTGTACAATTCCAGCTCGGCTTCCCACTCGGCGAACAGCGCCTCGCTGACCTGTTCGATGGCCTGAATGCGCAGGGCAACCTGATCGGCCTTGCTCCGGCATAAATCGTAATGTCTTTTCAGTTGCTGATAGCGAATCTCCAGCGGACTGTCGTCCAGCTTGCTGATGCTCTTGAACTTGTGCAGCGCATCGACAAACTCATCGCGGCTGTCCTTAAGGCTTTCGCAGGCCTGATCCACTTGCACCACTACGATGTCGCGCTTGTGATGGCCCAGCAGCGACTCGCGACCCTGGTAATAGACCTTTTGGAAACGTTTGTTGAGTAGCGATTTGATGAAGTTGATCATGCGCCTGATAGAAAACGATCTTTGTTGATAACGGTTATTTGGCAGCTGAGCCGTTCGGCATAGCGATTAAAGGCGGCGTCGACAATGCCTTGCCGTTGCAACTCGGCCAGCGTCGCCCCAATATCGACGGCCGCCGATTTGACCAGCACCAATTCAACCGCTCTCATCCGCCCGGCCAGCCAGGCAGCGAGGCTGTCCGAGGTAATGTCCCAGCTCGCTTCTATGCCGGCATTATCCAGCTCATCAACCCGTGGCGACCAAATCGCGATACGAGGCAATCCCTCTGGCACCACCGCAGTCTCGAACAAGGCAAAATTCGGTTTAAGGCTGTTGAAAAGCAAGGCCATTTGCCGCATCGCTAATATCGCCATGCGGTGAGCGGCGACATCGTCAAACCTCCAAATATTCTGCGCAATGCGGACTTGTTCGGCAAACACCCCTCCGCCAGGCACGATCAACACTCGCCCGTCGAGGCGCTCGACCACATCCAGGCAAGCCGGCAATACCGATGCTTCCAGCAGGCTGCCGCCCAGTTTGATAACCCTGGTCACGCGCTAAACCGAGCCAGCAACTGCAGCAGTGCCGAGGCCTTGTCGAAACATTCCTGATATTCCTCGTCCAACACCGAATCGTTGACGATACCGCCACCGACCCAGAAACGTATCGTGCCGTGGTTATGCACCAAGGTCCGAATCGCGATATTGGTATCCATGTTGCCATCGAAACCGATATATCCGATAGACCCGCAATAAACACCGCGCCGGTGCGGTTCCAGTTCCTCGATGATTTCCATGGAGCGGATTTTCGGCGCCCCGGTAATCGAGCCGCCCGGAAAACAGCTGCGCAGCAAATCCAGCGCATGTTGATCGGGCGCCAGTTCGCCGGTAACGGTACTGACCAGATGGTGAACCGTGGCATAGCTTTCCACCGCAAACAGTTCCGGCACCCGCACCGTTCCCTCCCTGCAACACTTGCCTATATCGTTACGCAGCAAGTCGACGATCATCACGTTCTCGGCCCGGTCTTTTTCGCTGGCCGCCAATGCGGCGATCTGCCGCCTATCTTGTTCGGGGTCGGCTTTCCTGGGGCGTGTGCCTTTGATCGGCTTGGTCTCCACCCTGCCCTCGGTGACTTTCAGAAAGCGCTCGGGCGAGGAACTCAAAACCTGTACATCCGGCATATTCAGATAGGCGCTGAACGGCGCGGCGTTAATCCTGCGCAAAACACTATAAGCTACCCACGGATCACCCTGGCAGGGACTGACGAAGCGTTGGGTCAGATTGACCTGATAGCTGTCACCCTCTTTCAAATAATGTTTGATCTTGGCGAAAGCCGCCGAGTAAGCCGGTTTATCCATGTTGGAGCGCGGCGGCTGTAAGACCTTGAATTCACTGACCTCCTTGCTTAATGGCAAGTGGCTGAATTCCGCCTTTAAGGTCGCTACGATGTCCTCGCCGAGGTCGTAACCAACCAACCAGCTTTGCCGCCGTTGATGATCGACAATCACCGCCCATTGATAGATGCCGACCGCCATGTCGGCGATCCGTTCGGCATCGACGGCCAGTTCCGGCAGTTTCTCGATGCGCCGCGCCAGATCGTAACCGAAATAACCGATCGCACCACCATTGAACGGCAGGCCATCGATTACCGGCAATGGCGAGCCCAGTTCACGTTTCAGCAACTGAAACGGATCGTCGCTAACGACCCTCTCCACGCCGTTTCTGCTGAGGGTAGTCAAAGCACCGGAAGTTTGCAGCGTGCAAACCGGTCCATAAGCCATAATGTCGAAGCGGCCATGCCGGCTGTCGACGTGGGCCGCGCTATCCAGAAAAACCGCCCAGGGCCGGCTTGCCATGGGTGCAAATAATTGCGCACTGTCTTCGAAATAAGGCAGCGGCTGTTTGATGGGTTTTGCAAGAAGCATTAAACGGGAATAAATGATAAACGGCCCGACCGCCGTGTGAGGTGATTTGCTAAGCCTTAAATTTTACCCTAGCTGCCGGCATTAACCAAACGCGCCGCCAAGATAAAGGCTTGCCAGAAAATCAGAGGCATCATCAAGGCATCGCCCCGGATTACGATGGCACGATTTATTCTCCTTGGTTTGTTATGCCACGACACAATTTAGCCACCACATCGAAGCGGTAAGCATCCACCCAGGTAGCGATGGCTCTGGCCTGTTCAGGATAATCGGTCCGTATGCGCTCGATGATTGCTTGCATCGCCTGAGCGTCAAGCAGTTCGGCGGCATTCGCCAGTTCGGCGCGCAGTTGGGCGCTCAGCGACGACAAATCCAACGCTGAATTCGATGGAAAAAGTTCGGCCGATGCCGCCGAGTCATCCTCGGCAACGCGATAGCGTATACCGAGTAGATCGCCCATCACTCGAAACAGGCGATATTCGTCCACCGGCTTAGTCAGCATGTCGTCGCAACCGGCGGCGAGAATTGCCTGCCTATCCTCCCGAAAGGCGCTGGCGGTCAACGCGGCAATTTTCACCGCCTTGCCATCCGGCAGCGAGCGGATGACTTTGGTGGCCTCGTAACCATCCAGCGTCGGCATGCGCATGTCCATCCAGATAAACGCCGGCCGCCATGTTTTAAAACAATCGATGGCTTGTTGGCCATTCTCCACGGCCCGCACCTCAAAGCCCACGCCACTCAACAGCAAGGTAATCAATTCACGATTGTCACTGTTATCTTCCGCCACCAACACCCGTATCGGCGGCTGATCCGCCGCCAGGCCAATCACCCGGCTTGGCGGAACGCTGAGCATCGGCGCATCGGCTTCGGGTAGAGGCAAACTAAATGCGAACACGCTGCCCTTGCCAGGCGCACTGTCAACAGTAATTTCGCCGCCCATCAAACGCACGAATTCGCGGCTGATCGTCAGCCCGAGGCCCGTGCCTTCGCCCTTGGCCACGCCGGCATCGGTCTGGTAAAACGCATGAAATATGCGGGGTAAATCTTTTTCTGCGATGCCGATACCGGTATCAGCCACTTCGAAGCGAATGTTGGAATCGTCCGCTCGCAAACGCAACGTTACCGAGCCTTTATCGGTATATTTGACGGCGTTGCCCAGCAAATTGATCAGCACTTGCCGCAAGTGATGGCCGTCGCCGAAGACATAGCTAGGTAATTCGCCGTTATGGGCGCTGGCGAATTGCAGACCTTTCGATTCGGCGCGCACCCGGATCATTTCCTCAACTTCGGTCAACAGGTCGGCCAGACAAAACACCTCGTTCTGCACCGTGGTGCGGCCGGCTTCGATGCGGGAAATTTCCAGCACATCGTTAATCAAGGCCAATAAATGATTGCCGCTGCGGTTGATGGTCTCCAGTTTGCGGCGGTGAGCCTCGCCCAGCGACTCGTCACGCTCCATGATCTGGGCAAAGCCCAAAACGGCGTTAAGCGGGGTGCGCAGTTCGTGCGACATATTGGCTAGAAACACGCTCTTGGCACGATTGGCGGCCTCGGCCGCGTCCCTGGCTTCCGTCAGCGCCGCTTCGGCGCGTTTGCGGGCCGCGATCTCGTCATCGCGCTCTTGCACCTTGGTTTCCAGACCCGCGTAGAGTTCGGTCAGATGGGCGCTCATCAGGTTGAAACTTGCCGCCAGCTCCCTGAGCTCCCTCGGCCCGACCGATTCCGCCGTAACCCGGAACTCACCGAGAGCCATGCGCGAGGTCGCATCCGTCAGCCCTTGTAAGGCATTGGCCAGGGTTCTGCCGAAATAAAAGGCCAACCCGCTTATCACCAATGCCAGGAAAGTCAGTATCGTCCAGGTGATGCGTTGCATGCGCGCCAACGGCGCAAACGCTTCGTCGGTATCGATCTTGACCACCATGCCCCATTGCAAGGCCGGCAGATATCGCCAAGCCGCTAAGACCGAATGATGCGCGTAATCCTTAACCACGCCATACCCCGACCGCCCGAGCACAGCGTTTAGCATCGGGACGGGGGCTTCGCCGATAGGCACTTGGTAACGGAAGGCCGCATTTTCGACATGGCGCAACGGCCCGGTAAATAACACATGTTCACCATCGCGCTCGGCCAATACGGTTTCACCGCTCAAACCCAAGCCCGTTCGGTCCGTGACGACCGATTCCAGGCGACTCCAGTTGAATTGCAGTGCCACCGCGCCGATCAGCCGGCCCGCTTGGAGAACGGGGGCCACCAAAAAACTGGTGTATCGTCCTCGGGAGGGTGCGTAGGGGGCGAATAGGGTCTGACTGGCTTGCAACATATCCAGAGCCGTTTTTACACCTTCCGCCAACGTCGAATCCCGGTAAGGGCCGGTGAACAAATTCGTCCCCAAATCCGATTCACGGGCCACCGAGTAAAGCACATTGCCTTCGGTATCGACCAACAATAAGTCGTAATAATCGCCAGATTCCAGGAAGGGCTGCAGGTTCCCATCGATTTGACCGACCAAACGCCGATAGGCTTCGCCTTCGGTGCCTTCGCCTCGCCGTAACTGGGCTAAAGCGTCGATCGCATTCACTACCGATGGCCGGCCGTTCATCAACGTAATATCGGCATACCGTTCCTGGAGAAAGCTGTCGATTTGATCGTATTTCTTGTCGGCTATCTGCCGAAGATTGGAGGCCACCGTTTCCCGCAAGGCATTTTCGTAGGTATGCAAAAAATACCAGCCGCCGCCCAGCAAGGGTGCCAGCGCCAGCAACAGAAAAGCCAGCAGCAGCCAGCCGCGAATGCCGTGCCGCCTCATGGCGTGCGTTCCTGATCGTTAACCAATCTCAGCCAGTCACGCCGGGTGCGATAAAGCGGGAAAGGCGTGGGGCGCAACGGCCATTTCGAGGCATAGACGATATCGAAGCCTCCGCCCGCGTTGGCCTTGCCGATTTTCACGCCTTTCCATAGATGGCGGTTGCCCGGATCGACCGCCAGTATGCCGGAAGGCGCTTCCATGCTTTGCCGGAGCACCACGTGATTGACCAACTCGGGACTTTCGTTTCCGGCTTCCCGCACGGCTTGCGCCCACAGCTTTACGCCGACATAGGCGGCTTCGATCGGATCCGAGGTCGGACGATCGGCGCCAAAACGTTTTTGGTATGCGGCTACGAACCGGCGGTTGTTTTCACCTTCGACGGATTGAAAGTAACTCCAGACGGCATAATGAGCGTTCAGACGCGCCTCGGGCATCGCACGTAATTCGCCCTCGGCTACGCTGAACGAAACCACGGGCTGATCGGCCAATCCGGCCGCGCGCAAAGCCCCAAACAAATGCTGATTGCTTTCGCCGTTGATGGTGTTCATCACGACATCAGGCCGCAAGCGCTCGATTTCCCGGGCGATTTCACCGAAATCGGCGCTACCTAGCGGACGATAGCGCTCCGCCAACAGCTCCGCTCCCGAAGCCTTCACCATATCAGCGATGATACGATTAGCAAGACGTGGAAAAATGTAATCCGAACCGATCAGATAAACCCGCTTGCCCAAATGTTTCATAGCCCAATAAGCGCCGGGCACGATCTGCTGGTTGGGGGCGGATCCGGTGTAAACGATATTGGGCGATTGCTCCAATCCTTCGTATTGGACCGGATAAAACATCAGATGACCATGCTTTTCGACCACCGGCTTCACCACCTTGCGGCACGCGGATGTCCAACAAGCAAACAGCGCCGAGACGCCCTGCTCCACGATCAGCCGTTCGGCTTCGTTCGCGGCAACCCGAGGATCGGAACGGCTGTCGACCACAAGCATTTCCAGCGGACGGCCAAGCAAACCGCCGGCGGCATTGATTTCCTCGACGGCGAGCCGCGCGGCATCCACCAAGGGTGCTTCGCTCATCGCCATGGTGCCGGTCAAGGAGTGAATCACACCGATGCGGATACTGGCTTCTTGCCGAGGTATACACGAACTCATGCTCACTGCGAGCATTACCACGCACAGCTTCGTCGCCGTACACAGGAACCCGCTATAGCTTGGGAAATGCTGATTAAGTCCTTCGACAGGCTCGGGACGAACGGTAAGTGGTTGAATAAATTTGTGGCGAGCCCTTCGACCACGCTCGGGATAACCTTGTCGAATCCTAAGCGGAATCAACCTGTTGAGAGTTTCCCTTATGGATTGCATGTCCCCTCTTTCGCCTCTAGGCTGGCGTCGGCGGCGCGTTGTATTTGTTCGAAACGAAACTCGCGCACCCTGTGCTCCAATTCGACAGCCAGCTTGGGATGAAGCCGGTGCAGTTGCTCAACGATGCTGGCAAAGGCACCGAGATCCAGTTCTTCGGCGGCCCGCTTGATCGCCAGGCGTAATTCCGGTGTCAACGCCGCCAAGTCTAAATCGGTGCCGACGTTGATTGTCGGTTCGACTTCCGCATAGCGGTATTGCAAATTCAATAGTTGGCCCATCAGCCGAAACAGATGATCCTCTTCGAAAGGCTTGCTCAAAATATCGTCGCAACCGGCATCCAGAATGTCGCCTAGGCGTTCCTGGAAAACGCTGGCGGTAAGCGCGACGATTTTCACGCTATCGCCGCCGGGCAAGGCCCGGATTTGCCGGGTGGCTTGAAAACCGTCCATCACCGGCATGCGAATATCCATCCAGATAAAATGCGGGTGCCAGGTCTTAAAGCTATCCACGGCTTGTTCACCGTTTTCAACGGCGCGCACCTCGAAACCTACGCTTTCAAGCAGACGAATGATCAAGTCGCGGCTATCGGCGGCGTCTTCGGCCACCAGAATACGGACCGGCGCTTGCCCCGCTTGTAATCCCATCACTCGCGCATGCGGCATCGTGGCCTCGACGAGGTCGGCGGTTGGTAGCGGCAAGGTAAAAGAAAATACGCTGCCTTGTCCCAGCCTGCTCTCCAGGCTGATTTCGCCTCCCATCAAGCGAACGAACTCGCGGCTGATCGTCAAGCCCAGCCCCGCGCCTTCGCCGAAGGCGGCGCCATTCTCGGTCTGATAAAACGCCTGGAAAATATGCTGTTGCTCATCCGGCGCTATACCTAGGCCGGTGTCGGCCACTTCGAAATGGATGCGTTCGTCTAATGCCGTCAATCTTAGGGTCACCCGGCCTTGTTCGGTAAACTTGACGGCATTGCCGAGCAGATTGATCAACACTTGCCGCAGATGCTGGGCATCACCGATCACCGAAAACGGTAATTCACCATTTCGTTCGACCACGAATTCGATCCCCTTGGCTTCGGCTCGAAGGCGCATCATTTCTTCGACGGCGCGCAACATATCGAACAAGTCGAACGCCTTGTTCTGGACGGTGGTGCGTCCGGCTTCGATACGGGCAATTTCCAACACGTCGTTGATCAGAGCCAAAAGATGTCTGCCACTGCGATTGATGGTTTGCAATTCCAAATGATGCCTGGCATCCAATGCCGGATCGCGTTCCATCAATTGCGCAAAGCCGAGAATGGCGTTCAAAGGCGTACGCAATTCATGGCTCATATTAGCCAGAAACGCGGTCTTGGCGCGATTGGCCGCTTCCGCGGCTTCCTTGGCAAGCGCCAACTCCGCCGTCCGTTGAGTAACCAGCTCCTCCAAATGAAAACGATGTTCGGCCACCTCCCGTTCCAGCTTGGTTCGATGCAGGGTGTAAAAAATGGTTCGGGCCAGCCCGTCGTAACCGAAATCGCCTTTCACCAAATAATCGGCGGCGCCCGCTTTCAGCGTGCTCAAGCCGAATTCGGTATCGCTCTGTCCGGTCA
>JAJRDU010000151.1 GCA_028748685.1 Methylococcaceae bacterium | reverse complement strand
TTTTCCACGTCTTCCAGGGCCAGCAAAAAAGTCTTCTCGTAATTGGCCGCGACTTGCTCCAGCCGCGCATCGGCGGCGGCGATATGGGCGCGGATGCGGCCGGCATTGAAGATGGGTGCGGAAAGACCCGAGCCCAGCGCGTAAACGCTATCGGCCAGACTCGGAAAACCGCCGACCGCCAGCGCGCCGACACCACCACTGGCCGACAGCACCAACTTCGGATAGAGATCGGCACGCGCCGAACCCAGGCTGGCCGTCGCCGCGCTGACTTCGGTTTGCGCCAGACGCAAATCGGGACGTTGCGCCAGTAAATCGGCCGGCAGCAGGTTGGGCATCGTCGGCGCTTGCTTTGGTAACGGGCCGACAGCGGCCAAGCGGTTTCCCAGGCTTTCCGGCGGCTCGCCCAATAACACGCCCAAACGATGGATCAGGTTTTGCTCGGCGTTGGCCAGTCCCGGCAGCGTCGCTTCGGTGCCCTGCAGCAAGGTTTGCTGACGGGCAATGTCTGCCTCGTTAGCCAGTCCGGCTTTAAGAAATACCTGTAAAGTCCGCAATCGTTCGCGTTGCAAATCGATATTTTTTTGCAGAACTCCAATGCGTTGCTGCACGCCGCGCAGCTCCAGATAGTTTGTCGCTACCTGGGCCAGTAGACCGACTTGCGCCGCATGCAGGCCTTCCTTGCTACCTTCGGCTTGCGCGGCGGCGGCTTCCGCTTCCAGATGCCGGCCGCCGAACAAGTCGATTTCCCAACGCGCCGCCAATCCGCCACTGACGGCATCGGCGGTAGGCGTAATCAATTTGATGCCTTGCCCGCTCGGTACCCCGACGATGCGGTCGATGCGTTTTTCCCGGCCGCCGGAGAGTGAGAAATCGAGGCTGGGATACAGTGCAGCTTCGGCGACGGTCACCATCGCGTTAGCTTCGCGGACGCGAGCGGTGGCGATCTTCAGATCGTGGTTGGCGGCCAAGGCCTTGTCTATTAATTCGTTCAGCAAGGGATCGTTGAATCCTTGCCACCAAGTCTTCAGGTCCGCCGTTTCGGCGGTTTGGGCATTGGGCGCGTGTTGCCAGGTTGCCGGGCTATTGAGCGCTATCTGGTCGCTTACGCGGGTCGGCGTACAGGCGATTAGACTGACCAGGGACAGAAGGACTAGCGGTGTTAAATATCGTTTATTCATTGTTCGATTCCGTAATGCTATAAGCCAAAATGTAGGTTGGGCAGAGCAAAGCGAAGCCCAACAAAATCAAAATGTTGCACCCGCGGGCATAAAGGCTGCATTGCATTTAGCCCAAGCTACCGTCTGTATTGTCCGCCGGCGCACGCGCCACCCTGAACCACGCCGCATACAACGCCGGCAGGAAGAACACCGTCAACACAGTCGCCACCGTCAGCCCGCCCATGATGGCGATAGCCTGCGGGCCAAAGAAATCGTTGCGCGACAAGGGTATCATCGCCAGAATGGCGGCCGCCGCGGTCAGCATGATCGGCCTGAAACGCCGCACCGTCGATTCGACGATGGCCGACCAGGTGTCGAGCCCTGACTTTTCGTCCTGATCGATCTGATCCACCAAAATCACCGAGTTGCGCATGATCATGCCGGCCAGCGCCAGGATGCCGAGCAAGGCCACGAAACCGAACGGCGCCCGGAACAACAGCAAGGCGAAGGCGGCGCCGATCACGCCCAGCGGCGCGGTGCTGAACACCATGAAAGTCCTGGACAGATTCTGCAACTGCATCATCAACAGGATCAGCGTGACGATCAGCACAAGCGGAATCCAGATCAGAATCGACTTCTGCGCGGTCACCGCATCTTCCTTGGAGCCGCCGGTTTCGATGAAATAGCCGGTCGGCAGGCTATCCTGTATGGATTTAAGTTTCGGGACGATTTCCGCCGCCACGTCCGGGGCCATCTTGCCGTCGGCCACGTCGGCGCGGACCGAAATGGTTGGGAAACGATTGCGCCGCCAACGCACGCCGTCCTCGAACACGGTTTCGAACTTGACGAACTGCGACAACGATACCGACTTGCCATTAGCGGTGCGAACCGCGACGTCAGGCAATTCGTCGGCGGCGGTGCGCAATTCGGGGCTGGCTCGCCAGACGATGTCGATCAATTTGTCCTGCTCGCGCAATTGCCCGACCGGGATGCCTGCGTAATGCGCCTGCAAGGCTTGCGACAGGCTGGCCGTCGAAACGCCCAGGACGCGGGCCTTGTCCTGATCCAATGCCAAGCGGAACGCAGGCATGCGGTCATGCCAGTCGTCGTTGACATCCACGGTGCCGGGATGCTCCCGCACGACCTCGGCTACCTGATCGGCAATGCCGCGTACGATGTTGGGATTTTCGCCGAGCACTCTGAACACCAATGGATAATCCATCGGCGGCCCGACATTGAGGCGCTTCACCCGGCCTCTGACATTAGGAAAATCCGTCGCCAGAATCTGCCGGACGCGCCGCATCACCCGTTCGCGGGCCACATTATCCTTAGTCATCACCACCAATTCGGCCAGATTGGTATTCGCCAGTTGCTGCACGATCAACATGAAAAACCTCGGCGTGCCGCTGCCGACATAGCTGGCGACATGTTCCACGTCCTCGTCCTTGGCTAATAGTGCCTCCATGCGTTTGGCGGCGGCTTCGGTTTGCTCGAAGGAGCTGCCCTCCGGCAGCCACAGGTCGACGATGACTTCCGGCCGGTTGGACAGCGGGAAGAACTGCTCGGGGACGTGGGCTAAAGCCACCACACCGAGGCCGAACAAGGCCAGCGTGGCGATAATGACTTTCTTACGGTGCGCCACGCAGCCATCCACCCAGCGGCGCAATCGGTTGTAGAACGGCGTGTCGAACAAGTCGTGGATCGGGCCATCGGCGTTGGCATGCACCTTGAGGATCAAAAACCCCAAATACGGAGTGAACACCACCGCGCCTATCCACGACAGTATCAGCGAAATGCCGACCACCTGAAAAATCGCCACGGTATATTCGCCGGCCGAGGATTGCGCCAAACCCACCGGTAGGAAACCGGCGATGGTGATCAAGGTCCCGGTCAGCATCGGAAAGGCGGTGGCGGTATACGCATAGGTCGCAGCGCGCATCCGGTCCCAGCCTTCTTCCAGCTTGCGGGCCATCATCTCGACGGCAATCATCGCGTCGTCCACCAGCAGGCCCAGCGCCAAGATCAATGCACCCAAGGAAATCCGTTGCAGATCGATGCCGCACAGCAGCATGACTAGCAGGGTGGCGGCCAGCACCAGCGGCACGGTCAGCGCCACTACGGACCCGGTGCGCCAGCCCAGGCTCAAGAAGCTGACCACCAACACGGTCGCCAGGGCTTCGAAGAAAGTACGGCCGAATTCAGCCATCTGGTTTTTGACCACATGCCCTTGATTGGCGACTTGCTCCACGTCCATGCCTAACGGCAATTCGCTTGCCATGCCGGCCAGAGTGTCATCCAAGGTTTTTTCCAGGTCGATCACATTGCCTTTCTTATTCATCGTCACGCCGAGGCCAAGAGCTTGTTTGCCGTTGAAACGCATCTTGAATTCCGCAGGATCGACATAGCCGCGATTCACCTGGGCGAAATCTCTGACCTTGAAGGTTCGATTAGCGATGCGTACCGCCATATTGGCGACGCTATCTTCCGAGTCGAAAGAGCCCGTCAGGCGTATCGGCAGATTGCGTTGCGCGGAAAATACCGTGCCGGCCGGCGCCATGCCGTTCTGCGCCTGCAAGGCTTGGGCAACCGCCGCCGTATCCAGGCCCAATTCGGCCAGCTTCTTGTCGGAAAACTCGACGAAAATCTTTTCGTCCTGAACACCGATCAGATCGACCTTCTCGACATCCTTGACCCGCAACAATTGTTGGCGGACCGAATCGGCCGCCTGTTTCAGATCGGCATAACTAAAACCCTCGCCGGAAAATGCGTAAATCAGACTATAGGTATCGCCGAATTCGTCGTTGAAAAACGGCCCTATGCTGCCGGGCGGAAGCGTCATGCGAATGTCATCGACCTTCTTGCGCACTTGATACCAAAGCTCGGGAATCTCCTTGGGTGGAGTATCCTCGCGGGGCGTGACGAAAATCACCGATTCGCCGGGTTTGGAGTAACTGCGCAGATAATCCAGATTAGGCAACTCCTGGATTTTCTTTTCCAGCCTGTCGGTCAACTGCTGCTCGACTTCCAGCGCGGTGGCGCCGGGATAGAGGGTCTTGACCACCATGATTCGGAAGGTGAACGGCGGATCTTCCTGCTGGCCCAGCATGTAATAAGCGAACATCCCTCCGAGTACCACCAGGGCGATCATAAAACCGGTGAAGGAGCGATGCTTGAGCACCCATTCGCTGAGGTTGAATTCTTTCATAGTCCTTCCTTGCTGCCGTTACCCTTAGGCAATCCCTGTTGTTCCGGCAAGCGGACAGCCTGCCCCTCGGCCAGACGTTGAACGCCGGCGCTGACCAGCAATTGGCCGGTGACGAGGCCCTCGACGGCAATGCGTTCGCCGGCCAGCGTTTCGCCCAACCGAACCGGCACGGATTTGACGGTGGCGGCCTGCTCGTCGACCAACCATACCAAGGGATGATCGGTCCGGTTTTGCGGGGTATGGACGGCGGAAAGCGGGATGGCGATACCGGAAGCGGTGTTCGCCGCGATATGAATTGTCGCCGTCATGCCCAATTGAGCGGCGTCCAGGCCTTCCAGCAAGGTCGCCTTGACGCGATAGGTGCGGCTGGCCGGGTCGGCGGCCGAGGAGATTTCGCGAATTTTAGCCTTGAGCAGCCGTTTGTCATCGGACCATAAAGACACATTAACGGCTTGTTGGCGCTGGATTTCCGCCAGCCTATGTTCGGGTACGTCGAAATGGATTTCCTTTTCATCGAGTTGGGCCAGAGTCACCACGGCCTGGCCGGCAGCCAACACCTGCCCGGCCTCGACAGCCAAGGCCGTGACCACACCGTCGCGGTCGGCATGCAATTCGGTATAGGTCAGCTGATTAAGCGCTTGGCCCAATTGTGCTTCCAGAGCCGCAGTCCGTTCTCGCGCCGTGGTATAAGCCGTTTCGTGCCGCTCGAACTCCGGCGGACTGATGACTTGCTGAGCCAACAGCTCGCGATATCTCGCCAGATCGTCGCGCAAGAAATTGCTGTCGGCCTGGGCGGAAGCCAGCTGAGCCTTAAGGCCCTGCACGGCGAGGCGGTAATCGTTGTCGTCCAGTATTGCCAGCAGTTGGCCTTTACGTACCTGGTCACCAATATCAACTTTCCGATCCAGCAGTTTACCGCCCACCCGGAAGGATAACGGCGTCTCGATTCTTGCCCTGACTTCCCCGGCAAAGCTCATAACACCGACCGTAGAGGCGTCCTCGATTCGAAACACCTTTACCGGTCTGGAAGCTGCTTGTGTTTGTTTATCCTGATCGCTGCATCCTGAGCTGATCGTCAGCGGCAGCAACAACATGGCCAACAACCGGCCTTTGTTTGTGTATCGGAGCTGAAGCCGGTCAAGGGTAATCGGCATTAACGGAATGTTGGGTTTCGGCATGTTGCTTCCTCCTTCGGTAAAAGGTTCGGTAATATTCGAAATAGTCATTCGATGCTGTTTGCTATCAGTATCTCGGCGGCCAACTTGGCATCATCGGCCACGCCGGAATTGCGCTGCAATTGTTCGGATACGATGGCGCCTTGGAACAAGGCACAGAGTTGCCCGGCCAGCCGTTCCGGAAACCGCGCTTCGGCTTGTCCGGCTAGACCGGTCATATAACTTCGAAACTTGCGGTAAAACGCGGCGGATACTTGATGCACCGCATGGCTTTGATCGGGAAATTCCACGGATGCCTTGATCAATGGGCAACCTTGAAAATCAGGACTGGCCAACCATCCGGCATGGACATCGAAAATTGCCAATAACTTGTCTTTCGGCGTTTGAGCTTTGCGTTCAATTTGCTCGACAAACCAAGACCAAAATTCGGCATCGCTTGCTTGCAGATAAGTGACGATCAATGCCTCCTTGGACGAGAAATGCTTGTACAGACTCATCTTGGAAGTATTCGCCGAGTTGACGATGCTATCGATGCCGGTGGCTCTAATGCCCTGGGTGGAAAATAGCGCTTTCGCCGCCAACAAGATTCGTTCGCGCGCCTTTGCGGTTTTAATAGGCATTGTTCTCATAGCTCCAAAGAAATGGTCATCCTTGATCGCGGCATGCGCCATCGTCTTGGTATGCTTTGAAAAATAGATCATGTCGTTATCTTTCAATGATTCAGACCATTGGCAGCTGGTTAAACTTACGCAAGCTCTTGTCTACCATGGCTTCCGGGAGGAAACGGCGCAGGAAACGCACTTGGCTTGCCTGTTTTCCGGCGGCATAACGCCTTCTGGGAACTGCGGCAGTCGCGGCTTTCAGCACCGTATCAGCGACCACTTCAGGAGCATCACCTGCATTCACCCCATTCCGCATGAGCACTTCCATGCCGGCACGCACCGAGTCATAGACTGCAAGCGGCTGATCAGGCCTTGTTATGCTTTCTTCGAACGAGGTCCGGGTAAATCCTGGTTCGACCAACACAACCCGAATTCCGAATGTGCGCAGTTCGTGGTCTAGCGATTCGGAATAGCCTTCAACCGCATGCTTGGTCGCGGCATAGAGCGCGCCGTAAGGAGATGGGATCAAGCCAAGGACTGAGCTGACATTGACGATTCTGCCTTTCCTTTGGTTGCGCATGGTCGGCAACACGGCATTGGTCACGCGGGTGATGCCGAAGACGTTGACGTCAAATATGGCCTGGGCTTGTGCGGTGGACGACTCTTCCGCCCCGCCGAGCAAGCCAATGCCTGCATTATTGACCAGCAGGTCGATGCGTCCGGCCTGTTTCAATACCTCGGCTACAGTGCTCTTTACCGATGCTTCGTCAGTCACGTCGCAGGTCAGCATCGTGATGCCATCGGTGTTGGCAAGTGCCCGGCGGCTGGTTCCGAATACGCGGTAACCCGCTCTTTGAAGTGCTTTGGCCGTTACCAGCCCAATGCCTGAAGAAGCACCGGTGATCAGGGCTACAGCACTATGTTTATTGTTCATGTTAAATCTCCTGTGGGGTGGATTGTCTATCGGTTAAGTGTTACTATCATTTTGAAAGTAATGTTACTACCATTTTGAAAGTAAGTCACTACTAAAAAAGTATGAACGATAAAAATATTTGTGCCGACCCTTGCCCGATCGCTCGCTGCCTGGCTTTTCTCGGCGACACCTGGAGCCTGTTGATTCTGCGGGACGCCCATTTCGGCCTGACCCGCTTCGACCAGTTTCGGAAAAGTCTCGGCATCGCGCCGACGATCCTGACCCGGCGACTGGCGACGCTGACGGAGGAAGGTATGCTAGAAAAACGTCTGTATTCGGAGCGTCCTCCGCGCGAGGAGTATGTGTTGACGGCCGCCGGCCGTGATTTCCTGCCGGTGCTGGTTATGATTGGCGCCTGGGGGCATCAGTATCGCGGCGAGGGTCTCTTGGTGCGTATCCAGGATGTTAAAACGGGAGAGGATATAAAACCGGTAGCCATCGACGCAGTCACGGGGGCAAAGATCGGGACTCGACCGCTACGCTTTGTGCTACCGGATGGCAACTGATGGCACGACGACTTGCTCTACTCAAACCGGCAGGGCGCCGATCAACCTTATGTACTGGCGGATATGTTGGCTTGCCGCAACCTCAAAAATATTGGTTGGCTGGTTGAAATGGTGGTGGGCCCTCGACGCCGAACGGGCTATTCCTTGATTCATAACGGAGAAAAGGCATAGGTTCTCGGTAATTTTGGTCAGTGCTAGGCACTGGCGATTACTTACAAATAGCCTTTAGGATGTCTTCCAGCAATTCCGGGCCTCTATAAATCAGCCCACTGTATATCTGCACCAGACTGGCACCGGCCGCGAATTTTTCTTGAGCATCGCCGCCACTCAAGATACCGCCGGCGGCGATGATCGGTAGCTTGCCGTTCAATGCCGCCGCCAGGCCTTTCACGACCCGCGTCGAACTGTCCTTGACCGGGGCGCCGCTCAATCCGCCGGCTTCATTAGCATGAACATGGCCCTGCACCTTGTCGCGGGCTATCGTGGTATTGGTGGCGATCACGCCGTCTAGGCCGAATTCGATCAACAGGCCGGCAATATGGCCGATTTCTTCGTCGCTCAAATCCGGAGCGATTTTTACCGCGATCGGCGTGTATTTGCCGTGCTCGGCCTGCAATTTCAGTTGATCCTGTTTCAGCGCCTCCAAGAGATGCTTGATCTCGTCGCCTTGTTGCAATTGCCGCAAGTTTTTGGTGTTGGGCGAGCTGATGTTGATCGTCACATAGCTGGCAGGCACGTAACTTTTGCGCAGGCCGATCAGATAATCCTCGGTGGCGTTTTCGATCGGGGTGTCGGCATTCTTGCCGATGTTGATGCCGAGTATCCCTTGGTAGGGGCTGCGGCTTACCTGTTCCAGCAGATGATCTATGCCTAAATTGTTGAATCCCATCCGGTTGATGATGGCCTGGTGTTCAGGCAGGCGGAACAGCCTTGGTTTGGGGTTGCCGGGTTGCGGCCTGGGGGTGACGGTACCGATCTCGATGAAGCCGAAACCCAAATCCGCCAACGCATCAATGTAATCGCCGTTCTTGTCCAATCCCGCCGCAAGGCCCAGCGGGTTCTTGAAATTCAAGCCCATCACGCTGACCGGCTTTTCGGTCGATTGCGCCCGGCTCAAGGCCGAAAAACCGGTCTGGTGCGAGAGTTTCAACAGCTTGAGCGTCAGATGATGAGCGGTTTCAGGGTCCAGGGAAAACAGCAGAGGGCGAAGCAACGGGTAAATGTTCATTTTGGATTATCTCAAGGCGTAAGGAACTGGAGCTATGGCCGGGGGCCGTTCCAGAATCAAGTCGGCCAGCAACTCCGCAGAGGCCGGGCCCATCACCAGGCCGTTGCGGAAATGGCCGGCGTTGATGCCGAGGTTGGCGATCGTTGGATGCCGACCAATAAAGGGTATGCCATCCGGCGTGCCCGGACGCAGTCCCGCCCAATGCTCGCAGACGGGGTATTGTTTCAAGCTGGGCAGCAAGCCGGTCGCGAAGGCATATAGCTTCTCCCTGGCTTCGGCGGTAGTCGCCTTGTCGAAGCCGACCGGTTCTACGGTGCTGCCCGCCAGAATCTTGCCGTCGCGGCGCGGGATCAGGTATTCGTCGCCATCCAGCACCATGTGCGGCAAGGTGTCTGGCTGGGCATCGAACAGCAGCATCTGGCCCTTGACCGGTTGAATCGGCAGGGACAGTGTCGCTTCGGGCAGGTGGTCTTGCAAAAAGTCCGCTGTCCAGGCTCCGGTACAGATAATCAGTTGCCTGATCGAGAAGCTTTGTCGAGACGTATCCACCCGGACTATGTGCTGGTTTTCAATCTCGATGTGGCTGATTTCGGTGTTTTCGATAAAACCGACGCCCAATTGCCGCAAATAAGCCTTTAACGATTTCAACAGGCGTGGATTGCGGATATGGGCAATCTCCGGCAGCCACAAAGGGCGTTGCAGTTCAGTCTGCAAGCCTTCGAGCCGTTCCGCTGGAGGCTCTTGATAACCGATGCCGCGCTGGCGACACCAGGCGATCACGTCGTCGAAATCCGGATTCTTGCAGATCAGCATGCCGCATGGGCTCCATTCGGGATCGATGCCAGTCGCCTCCAGCAACTCCCGATTTAAGGCGGGATATTTCTTCAGGCTATGAATCACCAGATCGGAAATCGCCGATGGCTGTCGCCAGGGATAAATCGGCAGCAGTATGCCGCCACCAGCCCAGGAGGATTCCCGCCCCGCTTGCGATTTGTCGATGATCGTCACGTCACGTCCCGCCAGACGCAGTTCGCGAGCCACCAGCAAGCCGCTGATGCCGCCGCCGATGATGAGTATGTCAGTATGTAGGATCATTAAAAAGCTTGGGTCTATGTGAAATTCAGTCGGTAAGCAACAGAAGGAAGCTGCTCAAAGTAAATCCGTTCGTCCTGAGCCAGTCGAAGGATGAGCGGATTTACTTTGAGCAAGGCGGCTAACCTCTTGCCAATCACCGCGCATCATGGCCTGTTTCTTTTTTCGACTCCAACCCTTTATTTGACGCTCAGCTGATAGCGCTTCTTCTCGGGTACTGGTTTCCTGTGACCAGATACACTCGACCGGTAAGCGTGCTGCCGTATACCCGCTACATTCGCCAGCCTTGTATTGCGCCATTCGTCTTTCAAGATTATCGGTATGTCCTGTGTAGTAACTGCCATCCGCACAGCGAAGGATATAAACCCAAAACA
Organism: Methylococcaceae bacterium; assembly: GCA_028748685.1. GTDB lineage: Bacteria > Pseudomonadota > Gammaproteobacteria > Methylococcales > Methylomonadaceae > Methylomonas. The sequence continues at coordinate 5,133 of JAJRDU010000151.1, read as the reverse complement.
TACTGCCTCCTGATTATAGGTATCTGCCGTGAGTCATTATTCCGTTCGTCCTGAGCCTGTCGAAGGGCGAATGGAATAATGACGGACAACTATCAACCCACTGAATTTCACATAGAGCCAAAAGCTTGAGCCTCGTCTTTGTTTTAAGGTAACACGAAGCCGTATAAATCCGTAATCGCGGCCCGTTTTTAGCAATGTGCGGATTTTAAACCAAATGTTGTTTTTTTTTGACAATTGACGGCTTTACCTTACGATGCGTCCGCATGTTGTTGATATAAATCAATTTATTTTGATAAAAAAAATATGCTCAAAACTTGTAAGGATGGCATTTTGCTGCTAGTATTGCCTTCGTGAAGAAATCCTGTGTTGCTGTAAAGCAAATAATCAGTCTTAACAATAAAATCTACCCTTGGGGGAACAACAATGACATTCACCAAAACCCAATTAGCACTGGGCATTACCGCAGCGGCTTTATCCATGGCAATCGTTGCGCCGCAAGCAGTCGCGGCCGAGTCGAAAGCCGATCGCGTTGCCGATGCAACCGCCAGAAAAACCGAAGCTTTGGAAGCTCAAATGCAACAAATGGCTGACCAAATGCAAGCCATGCAAGCCGAGTTGAGCCGCGTTAAATCTTCATCGGCTAATGCGTCAGCTGCCAATGCCAAGGTTCAAGAACTGGATCAGTGGATGGCTTCCGTTAAGGCTGCGCCTGCCGAAGCGTCTCGCACTAAAGACAACCTGGTCGCGGTTCGCGGCGGTTGGTCGGCGCTTGATCATGCGCGGGGTAGTGATCTAAACTTTCCTGCTAATGCTCTATCAAATGGTGCCTTTCTGTCCAACAACCAAAACAACGAAGGCTACTATTTTGGTGGCGCATTCGATTTCAATGTCAATAACGATCTGTTCGGCTTGATGGATGGCACTTCGTTCGGCATCGAGCTGGGTATCGAATATAGCCAATACGGTACGGGAGATAACTCTTTAACTCAGGTTACTGTTGTTAATCTGCATGACTCGATCAATACAAACCGGTCGACTGATGCACGTCTGAGAATCAACGCTTCTCCAAAAATCAAATTCATGCACGACAGCAAATTGCGTCCATGGATCATTCCGGTCGGTATGGACATCAACATCCTGGGCGTTCCTTCCAACGCGGTTTCCGTGTTGAATGCCGGCATGAACTTCGGCGCCGGTGTTGATTATGAATTGTTCCGCGGTATCGTCATCGGTGCTGATACCCGTTACCACTACTCAACCAGCAAAATCGACGGTACTCCTACCGACGGTTTCAACGCCGGTGGTTACGTAGGTTTCAAATTCTAATTTGTCACCTAGCTAGTACGCAAAAAGGGAAGGCGCGAGCCTTCCCTTTTTTTATGCCCGAAGGCTAGTGATATACTGCCGGACAGTACATTTCCTGGAGCAAGGCCATGGCAATCTTAGCCGACAGCAAGCCGGTCAGTTATCTGCAAGCGCACATCGATGAATTGCTGACGCAAATCAACGCCACCCACCAGCCGGTCGCCATTACCGAAAATGGCGAAACCAAGGCCATCCTTCAAGACCCGGAAAGTCACCAAAGCCTGCAAAATGCGATTAGCCTATTAAAACTGATCGCTCAAGCGGAAGAGGACATAAGCCTGGGGCGTATGCTTGGGCAAGCGGATGTCTTTAAGGAGGTGGAAGATTACTGTCTTGCCGCCGAAATATTGGAACGTGTCCGCAAAGGCCAAGAACAAATTCATAGCGCCACCGATGTCAGGAAGGATCTTGGGCTGGACGATTGAATATACCGACACGGCCTTTTGTTTCTTATGAATTACAGAACCATTCAGCGTCTTTTTGTACACTGGTGGTTTGCTCCCTCTCCAGCAGGAGAGGGATTTTGCGTATAGTTACGAATTACACTGATATGTGCTGACACATCCATTTGGGAGTTTTCCATGCAAACCATAAATATACAAGAGGCCAAAACGCAGCTATCGCGTTTCGTTGATCAGGCAGCGGCGGGCGAAGAGATTGTCATTGCGCGCGCAGGCAAACCGGTGGCACGTCTAGCGCCGCTGCAAACGCAGTCCAATCAGCCACGTAAGTTAGGACCGGGGAAAGGCAAATTTACTATCCCTTCCGGATTCGACGGTATGAGTGCCGATGTGATTCAAGCCATGTTCGAGAACGGTGAATGATTTGTCGGCTCGAACTTTTTTGCTCGATACCAACCTGTTGCTATATGCCGTTATAACGCCGGAGATCCTGCCGCAGGATGTGCAGGATAGCCTCACGACTCCTGACAATGCCGTCTTTTTCAGCGCAGCGAGCATCTGGGAGATTGCTATCAAGCGTTCCCTGAACAAGGATAACTTTGATTTTTGTCCCGAGGACATCCATCGCCTCGCCCTGGAAACCGGATTCAGCGAATTACCGATCCAATCCGAACATTGTTACGACATTGCCAGAATGCCCTGGCAATGTCGTGATCCATTCGACCGGCTATTGATTGCTCAGATGCGATCCCTGCCTGCTTATCTGCTGACCACCGACAATCTATTAAGCCAGTATTCCGAGCTGGTGCTTCATATTTCCTTAAAAAAAGCATGAAAACGCTGTATCCAGAGATTCTTCCATTTCATACTTCCTTGATGGAAACCGGCGGCCTCCACCGGGTTTACGTCGAACAATCCGGCAATCCGGCCGGCATCCCGGTGATCTTTCTGCACGGCGGCCCCTGCTCCGGCACCAAGCCCGATCATAGGCGCTTCTTCGATCCCGAGCGTTATCACATCATCCTGATGGACCAGCGTGGCTGCGGGCAGTCGCTGCCGTTTGGGGAAATACAGGGCAATACCACGCAGGATTTGCTGGACGACATGGAACGCATCCGCCAACAACTGCGCATCGAACAATGGCTGTTGTTCGGCGGTTCCTGGGGTGGCACGTTGGCCTTGCTGTATGCTCAACAACATCCGAAGCGGGTGTTGGCGATGATCTTGCGCGGCGTGTTTCTGGCCCGGCAAGCCGACATGGACTGGTTTCTGGGCAAGGGCGTTAACCTCATTTATCCCCAGCAATGGCAAGACTTCTTGAGCTGTATTCCCGCAAGCGCCGGAACGGACTTGTTGCAAGGTTTGTATGACGCGGTTTTCAGCGACGATGACGAGGCCGCGCGGCGCGCGGCCAAGCAATGGCAAGCCTGGGGCGGGCAGGTGGCCTTGGGCAACGACTATCAGGATAGCGACGAAGCCGTCAGCGACCAGGCGTTGAAACAGGTGCGTATGGAAGTGCACTATGCCAAGAACGCTTATTTCATCGCCGAGAATCAGATTCTGGAAAATTGCGCGGCCTTGCAGGACATTCCAACTATTATCATCCACGGCCAAAACGATCTGACCTGTCCTTTGGAAGCCGGTTGGCGCTTGCATCAGGCCCTGCCGCAAGCCCGTTACATCGTGCTGCCCAATGCCGGCCACGTCGCGCGAGGCGAGGAAATGATAGACGCGCTGGTATCCGCCACCGACGAAATGGCAAGGCTTTTTTGATGTGGAACTGATTGTTACGCAGATATGGTTTTACGTCCCGTTATTCCGCCCCGAGCATCGCAGCTTTTGGCGAGAATAGCCCGATAGGGGAGCGGCAAGGATGCCGCTCGTTTTCGGAGGGCTAAGGACAGCCCTTCCGAAAACCCTCGCCAAAAGCGAGAAGCGCAGGATATTGGCGGAATCCGGGTGTCTATTCTTTTGGATACTTTTCTTTGGACAAGCAAAGAAAAGTATCTCGCCTGTCGGTGCGAGAACCGACTTCAAAATAAATCGGACGAAATAGCGACATTGATTCTGATGACATCCGACAAACATTTTCCATATCCAAGGCTGCATAACACCAGTGAGAGACATGAACAAAAAACGCCTGATCATCGCGATGACCGGTGCCACCGGCGCCATCTACGGGGTGCGCATGTTGCAGATATTGCAAACCCTGCCGTATTGGGAATCGCATCTGGTAATTTCCCCGGCGGGCTTGGTCAACCTGAAGTATGAACTGGAGATGGACCGCGCCGAATTGTACCGATTGGCCGACGTCACGCATGGCATCAACGACATAGCGTCTTCTATCGCCAGCGGCTCCTTTAAGACCGAAGGCATCATCATAGCGCCCTGCTCTATGAAAACCCTGGCGGCGGTGGCGCACGGTTTCGGTGATAATCTGATTTCCAGGGCCGCCGACGTGGCGCTGAAAGAACGGCGCAAAACCGTGCTGGTTCCTCGCGAAACGCCGTTGAATCTGGCCCACATCCGTAACATGGCGGCGGTGACCGAGATGGGCGGCATCATTTACCCGCCCATGCCGGCGTTCTACAACAAATCCGATTCGCTCAGGGCCATGGTCGACGAAGGCGTGGGTCGGATATTGGATATGTTTGGAATTGAGGTCGAAGGTCTATACAAGCCGTGGAACGGGTTGAATGGCGAGGTCGAATGAATTGAAGGGCGCAGGTGTTGTAGGTGCGAATTCATTCGCACCATTGGGCCCGATGGGTCGAATACCCATAGGGCACAAGTAAATTCGACCCTACAAATCAGTCCTCCGCGCCAAAACAGATGGAATAATCCTTGCACTCCTCGCAAGACGGCGCCCGGCATACGTAAATGCCTTCAGCCTCGCAGAGCTGCTTGTAGAGAAACTTCTTCCACTTCATGTCCTTGTTGTTGAGAGCCGCCATCTCGGGGAAATTATGGGCCAGCAGCGCCGATAATTCCTTGCGGCTCCACAGTCCCAAGTCCTGCCATAAATGATCGTTGCCCAGGCAGGCGGCGACGATCAGGCTGATCAGCCATTCGCTTTGCTCGGACTGTTCGGCGGCATAGCGGCGTAAAAATTGTTCCAGATCCTGTTTCTCCAGCATCCGGCTGAAATCGGCGGTTTTCGCCGACCTTGAGGATTTCGATGGGCGATAACCCGAAAAACATTGTACCCACAAGCGCTGAAATTGCATGGGCTGCAAGCCCAGATAATCGGGCAATGCGCCCTCGCCGACCAGCCAACTGGCGACGATTTGTGCCAGCCAGACGCTGTTGGGCGACTGACCGGCGTGAGCCATGAGTTCGTCATAGTGCTGTTGACGCGATTTTTCCA
>JAJRDU010000150.1 GCA_028748685.1 Methylococcaceae bacterium | reverse complement strand
ATCTGGTCAAGGAAGGTGTCGCGGACGGTTGTGTCAGCGCCGGTAACACCGGTGCCTTGATGGCAACCGCGCGATTTGTGCTGAAAATGATACCCGGCATCGAGCGCCCGGCGATCATTTCCACGCTGCCCTCGATTTTCGGCCATACCCATGTGTTGGATCTGGGCGCCAATGTCGATTCCAGCGCCGAACATCTTTATCAATTCGCGGTGATGGGCGAAGAAGTGGTCAAGGCCGTCGAGAATATCGACAGACCGAAAATCGGTTTGCTCAACATCGGCGAAGAAGACATGAAAGGCAACGAACAGGTCAAGGCGGCGGCTAAATTGCTGGAAAACTCGCCCTTGAATTACATCGGCTATGTCGAAGGCAATTCCATCAACGCCGGCAGCGTCAAGGTCGATCTGATCGTCACCGACGGTTTCGTCGGTAATGTGGCGCTCAAGTCGATAGAGGGCGCCGCCAAGATGATTGCTTCCAAGCTCAAGGATAGTTTTTCTCAAAATTTGTTGACCAAACTGGCCGGTCTGATTGCCTATCCGGTGCTGAAGCGCTTCAAGGACAGTATCGATCCGCGCCTCTATAATGGCGCCAGTTTCATCGGTTTGCGCGGCTTGGTCATCAAGAGTCACGGTGGCGCCGATGCGTTGGCGTTTGAAACAGCCATTCATCTGGCGGAAGTCGAGGTAGCGAAGGACGTGATACGCAAGATCGGTGAAAAAGTCGAAAGAGCCCTGGAACAGAAGGAGACAGCATGACGCGTTGGGCCCATGTGATCGGCACGGGTGGCTACCTGCCCGAAACGATCAGAACCAATTTTGATCTTTCGGAAATGGTCGACACCACCGACAGCTGGATATACGAACGCACCGGTATCAAGAGTCGGCGGATAGCGGGCGAGGATGAAACCGCATCCAGCATGGGGGAGATCGCCTCGCGTCAGGCTATCGAGATGGCCGGTATCGATGTTCAGGAAATCGACCTGATCATTGTTGCCACCAGTACCCCGGATCGGGTCTATCCCAGCACGGCCTGTATATTGCAGCACCGCCTGGGCATTCAAAATTGCGTCGGCTTCGATATTCAGGCGGCTTGTTCGGGCGCCATTTTCGCGCTCAGCATCGCCGACCAGTACATCAAGAGCGGCATCGCGAAAAAAGTATTGGTAGTCGGTTCAGAGGTTTGTTCGCGTGTCGTCGATTGGACCGACAGGGCGACCTGCATCCTGTTCGGCGACGGTGCCGGCGCGGTGTTGCTGGCGGCTTCCGAGCAAGCGGGGATTTTGTCCACGCATATCCATTCCGATGGCGGCTACGAAGATTTACTGTTTTTACCCAATCCGCAGGTAGCGGCCGTCGCCAAGCAGGGCGAAGCCGGCTATATTCAGATGCGCGGTAACGAAGTCTTCAAGGTCGCGGTCAATACGCTGGGACGCATCGTCGACGAAACCCTGGAAGCCAACGGTATGCAGCAGTCGGATATCGATTGGCTGGTGCCGCATCAGGCCAATACCCGTATTATTGCGGCCACCGCCAAGAAGTTGGGAATGGACATGGATCAGGTGATTTTGACGCTGGAAACTCAGGGCAATACCTCGTCGGCCTCGGTATTGCTGGCGTTCAATGAAGGCGTTCGAGACGGAAGAATTAAGCGCGGGCAGACCGTGCTGATGGAAGCGTTTGGTGCCGGGTTTACCTGGGGTTCTGCTTTGCTTAGATATTAGAAGGACAGACATGAACGAACAAAATTACAACGTAGCCTTCGTATTTCCCGGCCAGGGTTCGCAATCGGTCGGCATGCTGTCGCAGCTGGCGGATGTGTTTCCCGTGGTCAAACAGACCTTCGAGCAAGCCTCCGATGTGCTGGGTTTCAAACTTTGGGATTTGGTCGCCAATGGTCCCGAAGCGGATTTGAATCAGACACAAAATACCCAGCCGGCCATGTTGGCGGCCGGTGTCGCCGTCTGGCGGGTTTGGTGCGAAAAAACCGATCGGCGGCCGGCCTGGATGGCGGGGCATAGCCTGGGTGAATACACCGCCTTGGTTTGTTCGGACGCTATTGCTTTCGAAGATGCCGTCAAGCTGGTGGCCGAGCGTGGCCGGCTGATGCAGGAAGCCGTGCCGGCCGGTGTCGGTGCCATGGCCGCGATTATCGGCCTGGAAGATCATCAGGTCGTCAACACCTGCGCCGAAGTGGCCAACGGCCAAATCGTTTCCGCCGCCAATTTCAATGCACCGGGGCAAGTGGTGATCGCCGGTGAAACCGCCGCCGTCGAACGGGCGATGGAAGCCTTGAAAGCGCTGGGCGCGAAACGGGCCTTGAAATTACCGGTCAGCGTGCCTTCACATTGCGCGCTGATGGAAGCCGCTTCCGATAAATTGAACGAGATACTGCAAGGCATCAATGTCGAAATGCCTAACGCCACGCTGATCCACAATGCCGACGTCAAGTCGCACGGTTCGCCGGAAGTGATACGTTACGCGTTGAAGGAACAACTATTCAAGCCGGTGCGCTGGGTGGAAAGCGTCAAATTCATGCACGAACAGGGAGTGGCCGGCTTCATCGAATGTGGTCCCGGCAAGGTATTGATGGGGCTGAACAAACGCATCGCCCCGGATGCGATCCACATGACCATGTTCGATCCGGAATCATTAAACAAAGTTTTGGAGCAGTTACATGGATAAAAAAGTTGCCATCGTTACCGGCGCCAGCCGAGGCATTGGTCGCGCTATCGCCGAAAAACTGGCTGCCGACGGCTTTTTCGTGATCGGTACCGCCACCTCAGACAGCGGCGCGGAAGCCATTTCGGTTTACCTGGGTGCCAACGGCAAGGGTTATAAACTGAATGTTGCAGATGCCGCCGACATCGAAAACTTCACCAAAATCACCGGCGACGCCTATGGTACGCCGGCTGTACTGGTCAACAACGCCGGTATCACCCGCGACAACCTGTTGATGCGTATGAAGGACGAAGAATGGGATGACATCATCAATACCAACCTGACCTCTGTTTTCAGGATGAGTAAGGCCGTGCTGCGCGCGATGATGAAAGCCCGTTACGGCCGCATCATCAATATTTCCTCGGTGGTCGGCTCCACCGGCAACGCCGGACAAACCAATTATGCCGCCGCCAAGGCCGGCATGGTCGGCTTCGCAAAATCCATGGCGAAAGAAGTTGGCTCGCGCGGCATTACCGTCAACACCGTGGCGCCGGGCTTCATCGATACCGATATGACCAAGGAATTGTCCGAGGACATCAAGAATGCGCTGCTGGGATCGATCGCGCTGGGCCGCCTTGGACAACCGGAAGAAATCGCCCACGCGGTGTCTTTCCTGGCATCGGAGCAGGCATCGTATATCACCGGCGAAACCCTGCACGTCAACGGCGGCATGTATATGCCATAAAGTTCTTGGTATCTTGAGGTCCTAAAAAAACCGGCCCCGGCTTCTGTCGCGGCCGGTTTTTTGTTGTCTATTGGGTTGCGAAAAGCTGATTGCAAATGCGGGGTTCGTCGTTGAAAAATCGGTTAAATCAATGTTTTGGAGTATTCGTTGTTGCTAATAGCAGTGCCAATAAGCCAGGATCAAACACTTTTAGCTACGGCAGACCCTAAGCAACCCGATTTGGCGGCTTTTTGATTGGCAGCATAGTGTCGAATTGCAGACCAACAAAAGAGCGCTGATAGCAGCCGATGAATATTCCTGAGTTTATTGCCTAGAATCTGGTTATCATGGAAGTTAATCAGGGAGTTTTGACAGTTACCAAATACAATTATTGAAAGTAGATATATATGAATAACTCAAATACCGATACGGAAATCTTTGATGTATTTCTATGCCATAACACGGAAGATAAGGATGAAATACGCGGCATGGCTGATAAGCTAATAAATCGGCAAATCAAACCATGGTTGGATGAAAGGGAGATACGGCCCGGCACGAGTTGGCAGGATGCCTTGGAAGAACAAATCGAACTTGTAAACTCAGCAGCTGTTTTTGTAGGTGAAAACGGTTTGGGTCCTTGGCAAAGGCAAGAGATTAGAGCCTTCATATCGGAGTTTCTCAATCGTAATTGCCCCGTCATTCCAGTCATCTTGCAATCAACAATAAAAGAACCGCCATTACCGATTTCCTTAAAGCATTTAGAATATATAGATTTTCGGAAATCAATTCCGAATCCGCTAGAACGATTAATATGGGGTATTACTGGTAACAAACCTACCCATGATGATTTGTATAAACAGGAAACAACAATACAGCTAGAGCTGGTCGAGGGAGCAAAAAAACAGATACTTGAAATTAGAGTAAACGGCAATTTAGAGGATTTATCTCCAGAAGATATAGATGAACTCATAGCGGATATTAAAGAAAAAATTAATATCAATAATGACATAAAAAACACTATGAATAGACCTGGAAGCATCCGTTTATTCCTAGAACTAACACCCGAAGACGCCGATAAAATCTTTGATGCATCCAAGAATGGACAGCTTGAAAGTTTGGGCGTAACTCATGCTCGACTTTATCCCTCCCTGGCCGATTTACCCAACGATGAGGAACGCGAACAGCTTCTTATTCTCCTCGACCGTGTGCAAGAATTTTGGAT
>JAJRDU010000149.1 GCA_028748685.1 Methylococcaceae bacterium | reverse complement strand
TCCGAAGGTCAATCAAGCACCTTCACCAAGAGACCGAATATATGGCTGCAATCTCGATCTCTGTTGGAACATCATTTTGAGCATTCTTGGCTTGCAATTGGGGAGGAGTCCATATATGTGCTGAACGTAGTGAAGAGCACCGGCCACGACAAATCCCCTCCTTATCGAGTTTAAGCTATCGGCTATAGGCAATTTGCAACACCACGTTACGCGTGCCGTCGCTCCAGGTGATTTCATGAATATCAAACTCGTTGGCGCATTGCCCATCACCATTTTCTAACTTGATACCCAGCTTGCTGAGCTTGTAATGGCTTTTCTCTATACTCAACAGGCTGGCCGGGATTTCGAGATACTCGATCAATGTATTCAAATACACATCCGGGTTAGCCAGACTCCTTATCCTCGATTCGTAGGATCTATCGCCTGACTCGAAGGCTTGGCCAGTCATACGAGATGCCATCTCCTGCTTGATCAGTGCCACTACCCGATCGAACAGATAATGCCTTAGCGCAGTACTCAGTTCTTCGCTGCTGGCGCTAGGTATATGGATTTTGTGGGCATGGAAATTCACCGTCCGCTGCGGCACGTCGCGGACCAACAAATCACCCAGCATGCCTACGCCCAGCGTATTTTTTTCACTCTTACACGCTGTCAACAGCGCATACACTATCGGCATTTGATATTGATCGCGGGTGCGTAAATAGCTTTCCACTTCCGGATTTCGTTGAAATAGCCTGTCGATGTCATCACTGTTGATGAACAGCGCATTGACGATTTGATTTGCTGCAAATGCGTCCCTGGTTAAACCAAGCGGTGGCGGAATCTGTTCGGCAACCCGGAGCACATGATGGTATAGCTCGCACACATGTTCTCTTAATTTCTCGGCGTAACCGTGCACGGCTCGCATCTTGCGGTTTGCCGCATCGACGAAACTATCGACGATCTGCTGGTCTTCATCTATCTGCGGCTCTTCATGGAGAATATGGCTGTTCACCAGGTCATGCAGATGCTGGATTTGATCGTCAAAAAAGGTTCTGAGAGTCGATGCTTCGTGTGATCGTTTATTGTCCGTCATTGCCCGCTCAACCGTTACCTGAAAAACGCTATAGTTATTGTAGCGGCCCACCTAAACATTAGCAGCTTCGATAACAGCTTTTCGCTGATACTCGACACGCTATGAGATGTCCATCTTATCGCCTGATTTTCGGAATTCGGAATTGAGCATGCTAATTGAGTACACGTTGCACGTGTTAGAATCCCAACTATCTCCATTTAGGAAACCGATATGACTGCGATCATGTTCGATACCCACGAATTTATCAAAGAATTCAAAGGCGCCGGATTCAGTGAAGAGCAAGCCGAAGTCATCACCAAACTACAAAAAATCGCCATTACCGCGACCTTGGAGCGGCGAAACACGATTACGATCTGGACGATTTATCGACCAAACGCGATTTAAAGGAACTGGAAACCGGCCTGAAGCGCGACATCAAGGAGCTTGAATTCAAGCAAGACGCCAAACTGGCCGAAACCAAAAGCGACTTGGTCCGCTGGATCGTCAGCGTTGGCTTGTTGCAGAGGGCGTTGATTTCGGCGTTGTTGGTTAAGTGGAGCACGTTGCGGTAGCTAATAAAGATAAATAAAGATAAACCAGCTCCCGGTCGTGCAATACTCCCGTTCTTGAATTTGCCCCTATAATTTGGACTCGTTTACGGTCGCTATAATTTCAGTTTATTCAAATCGACAAAATTAACGACCTTATCCTATTGACCATTAAATACATGAGCTACGAAGTCGAAGAAATCTCCCAATCGGATTGGGAACGCATGAAAGAAATGTATGACGTTTTAAAAACCATTTCTACGCTGCCTCAAAAGAGAGCAATTGATCGAGTTACTAACGATTTTTTTGTAGAAATCGGAAATGATCATGACCGGAGAGAGGGCGATTATTTTCGGCGATGCCTATTTTCTTTCAATAAACACGATGTAATCGTATCCATAACAACATCTTTAGCTAGCAACTACGGTGTCTTTCAAACCTCTTGGACCGCCTGGAAAGATATTCAAGAAGCAGAGGTTAAAGCACTGAATGACGCCTTAGTTCGCGCCATATCCTGTCTGTACGTAGTTTAGAAAGAGCGTGTGGTTTTCCAAGTAAAAAATAATCCTCACCTCCTAATACCTGAAGACACCCTTATCTATAACTTTGATGCGGCAATTCATCTATGGTATGGCGGTATAAGAAACCGGATGATGAATAAGTATGTTGAGGAGCTTAACCGAGGTAAGCAATCTTTGTTCAAGTGGCGCTTCTATCTCGCCAGACTCAGAGGACTACCAAAATATACTGAGATCGATCGAGATTTGATTAGATATTTGCAACCACTCTTTATCAATCCTAAGCACAAAGTTACCCTATTAAAACATCTTGATGAGGGTGGCTCGCACTTTTGCGATGACACGAAACGAGTTCTTGCCTTTATTCGAAACGCTGACCGGTAAGCTTTCGCACACCAAATCCCCCTTTGCCCAACCCCCACCATTCCCCGTATAGTATCGGGCTGTTCTAATTCCAGGAATTCACAGCAGTGGACACCATCAGCATACGCGGCGCCCGCACCCATAATCTGAAAAACATCGATCTCGACCTGCCGCGCGACAGCCTGATCGTCATCACCGGCCTGTCCGGCTCCGGCAAATCCTCGCTGGCCTTCGACACCATTTACGCCGAAGGCCAGCGCCGCTACGTCGAATCGCTGTCGGCCTATGCCCGGCAGTTCTTGTCGATGATGGAAAAACCCGACGTCGATCATATCGAAGGCCTGTCGCCGGCGATTTCCATCGAGCAAAAATCCACCTCGCACAACCCGCGCTCGACGGTCGGCACTATCACCGAGATTTACGATTATCTGCGCCTGCTGTACGCCAGGGTCGGCATTCCGCGCTGCCCGGAACACGGCGTGTCCTTGCAGGCTCAGACCGTCAGCCAAATGGTCGACCAGGTATTGGCGCAGCCCGAAGGCGAGCGCTGGATGCTGCTGGCGCCGGTGGTCAATGACCGCAAGGGCGAACACGTGTTGCTGTTGGAAGATTTGAAGGCTCAGGGCTTCCTGCGAGCCCGGATCGACGGTGAAGTCTACGAACTCGACGAACCGCCGGCGCTGGATTTGAAGAAAAAACACACCATCGAAGTCATCGTCGACCGCTTCAAGGTTCGCGACGACATCGCCTTGCGGCTGGCGGAATCCTTCGAAACCGCGTTACGCTTGTCGGAAGGCCTGGCGATTGCCGCCTCGATGGAGAACGATCAACAACTGTTGTTCTCCGAACGCTATGCCTGCCTGCATTGCGGCTACAGCCTCAGCGAACTGGAACCCCGCATCTTTTCGTTCAATAACCCGAAGGGTGCCTGCCCCAGTTGCGACGGCCTGGGCGTGCGCCAGCATTTCGATCCGCAATTGGTGGTGCATAACCCGGAAATCAGCCTGGCCGGAGGCGCGGTGCGCGGCTGGGACCGGCGCAACGCCTATTACTATCAGATCGTCTGTGCGCTGGCGAAACATTACGGCTTCGACCCCGAAACGCCGTTCTCGCAAATTTCCAAGGATGTGCAGGCGGCGATCCTATATGGCAGCGGCGAGGAAGCCATTAGCTTTCAGTTGAATATGGGCGACGGCAAGACCCGCAGCAGCCATTATCCCTTCGAAGGCATCATCCCCAACATGGAACGCCGTTACCGGGAAACCGACTCGCAGATGGTCCGCGACGAGTTATCCAAGTATCTGGCTCAGCAAGTGTGCGCGGCCTGCGACGGCGCCCGCCTGAATCTCGGCGCCCGCAATGTGTTCGTCGAGGATCAACCCTTGCACCACGTCACCCGCCTGCCGATCAAACAGACGCTGGCGTTTTTTCAGCAGCTTGCCATTCCCGGCCATAGAGGCGAAATCGCCGCCAAGATCAACAAGGAAATTCAGGAAAGGCTGGAGTTTCTGGTCAACGTCGGCCTGGATTATCTGACACTGGACCGCAGCGCCGACACCCTGTCCGGCGGCGAAGCCCAGCGTATCCGGCTGGCCAGCCAGATCGGCGCTGGCCTGGTCGGCGTGATGTACGTGCTGGACGAACCGTCCATCGGCCTGCATCAGCGTGACAACGAGCGCTTGTTGAATACTCTGTTCAGGTTGCGCGACCTCGGCAATACCGTGATCGTCGTCGAACACGACGAAGACGCGATCCGCGCCGCCGACCATGTGGTCGACATCGGCCCCGGTGCCGGCGTCCACGGCGGCCAAATCGTCGCCCAAGGCACGCCGGCTCAGATTCTGACCAATCCCGACTCGCTGACCGGCCAATATTTGTCCGGCAAATTGAACATCGAGGTGCCGAAAAAAACCACGCCGCGCGATCCCGCCAAGCAAATCACCATCCGCAACGCCCACGGCAACAACCTGAAAAACGTCGACGTCAGATTCCCTGTCGGCCTGCTGACTTGCGTGACCGGCGTCTCCGGTTCGGGCAAGTCGACGCTGATCAACGACACCCTGTACAGCCAAGCAGCCCGATTGATCAATGGTGCAGGCTGCATTCCGGCGCCCTGCGACGCGATTGAAGGCCTGGATCAATTCGACAAGGTGGTCGACATCGACCAAAGCCCGATCGGCCGCACCCCGCGTTCCAACCCGGCCACCTACACCGGCATCTTCACGCCGGTGCGCGAGCTGTTCGCTGCCACGCCCGAGTCCCGTTCGCGCGGCTACACGCCGGGTCGTTTCAGTTTCAACGTCAAAGGCGGCCGCTGCGAGGCATGCGCCGGCGATGGCGTGATCAAGGTGGAAATGCACTTTCTGGCGGACATCTTCGTACCTTGCGACATCTGCCACGGCAAACGCTACAACCGCGAAACCCTGGAAGTCCGCTACAAAGGTAAGACCATCCACGAAGTGCTGGAAATGACCGTGGAAGACGCTGCGCAGTTTTTCTCGGCGGTACCCAGCCTGGCCCGCAAGCTGCATACGCTGATCGAGGTGGGCCTGAGCTACATCACGCTGGGCCAGAATGCCGTGACGCTGTCCGGCGGAGAGGCCCAGCGCGTCAAGCTGGCCAAGGAACTATCGAAACGCGACACCGGCACCACGTTGTACATCCTGGACGAACCGACCACCGGCCTGCATTTCCACGACATCAAGCAATTGCTGACCGTATTGCACACCCTGCGCGACCACGGCAACACCGTGATCATCATCGAGCACAACCTGGACGTGATCAAAACCGCCGACTGGATCGTCGACATGGGCCCGGAAGGTGGCAGCGGCGGCGGCATGCTGGTCGCGGAAGGTACACCCAAGCAAATCGCCAAACATAAGGCGTCGCATACCGGGGTGTATTTGAAGCGGTTTTTTTGAGTGATGCGAAAAACAAGCGGAGTACAATCGGCAAAAATCTTCACGCATTGAGGACAACATCATGCAAGCCGAAAAAATCTACTTGGAAACCGATCAACATGGCCGGCTACTAAACGTTCCGGCCCTGCCGCCAAATGTCAAATTGGAAGCTATTTTCTTAGTTCTCGATCGACTGCCGCAAACTAAAAGGCGCAAGCCCTCCCCGCTCATCGCGGGCAAAGGCAAGCTGACAGGCGACATCATGGCTCCCGCCGCAGCCGAAAACGAATGGGATGCCCTCCAATGATATTGTTGGATACGCATATTTGGCTACGTTGGCTGGTAAACGACAATCCTTTGCTACACCACATTATCAATCTGATCGAAACCGGCGATGCCATTGCAGTTTCCGCGATCTCGATATGGGAAGCCATCTTGCTGCACCAACGTAAGCGCATCGAACTACCCATTCCGCTCGATGCTTGGTTAAACGCGGCGCTGGACGGATCGGACGTCAAAACCTTAGCGCTGACAGCCGAAATTGCTCGGCTAGCGGCCGATTTACCCCAGCACCATAAAGACCCGGCGGATCGTTTCATCATCGCGACCAGCATCGCCAACCGAACCAAACTCATCAGCTTCGACTCGGTTTTTCCTGCTTATGCCGAATTAAACGAATTGTTGATCGGTGAGTGAAACCTCACGCCAAAAATCATCGTGGGAAAACGCCGCTACAATTTTGTCAACGACGGCATCGTGCAGGCGATTGTCACGAATAAGCAGTATGCGGTTTTGGAGGAGTGGATGCTAGCTTGGCAACGGGCGCTGGTTGAGTGTAGGCCGGAATAAGCGGCAGCGTTTCCGGGTGCGACTGGCATGGTAGTCAGCAAGCTGGTGGAAGTCCAGCCATTGCCCTGTGAGAAGGGAAGATGTA
>JAJRDU010000148.1 GCA_028748685.1 Methylococcaceae bacterium | reverse complement strand
ATAAGCTCTCGAAAACCGCTATCTCACCGCTCTTTAAAAGCAAGCGATGAACAATAACCTGAGCGAATTTTGGGCAGTAGGTTTCCACGCCCCATTCCAAAAGCCGCTTTCATTATTGACTAAAACTAAAATCATATACAAAAACACCGGCACTAAAAGCCTGCCTCTGATTTTCGTCAAAATTGAAGCTGACGTACGGCAAATTACGGCCTGGGCTCCCCACCAACAGCCTCGCCGGAAATAGGACTATTCTGGCCGAACGACTTACCTTGATGCCCCTGCAATAGCAAAGCTCGTATACGTTCGCCCTCCTCAACGCGAACTTTTTTCTCTTCCGCCAGACGTTTTTTCTCCGCTTCCTTGGCTAAACTTTCTTGATAACCGTGCCAGCTCTCAATCGTAATTTGTGACGCCAGCGTTCCCAGGAACACCCCGAGGGCGATTTGCAGGATGAATTTCACTTCATTTATTTC
Organism: Methylococcaceae bacterium; assembly: GCA_028748685.1. Classification (GTDB taxonomy): domain Bacteria; phylum Pseudomonadota; class Gammaproteobacteria; order Methylococcales; family Methylomonadaceae; genus Methylomonas. The sequence continues at coordinate 6,363 of JAJRDU010000148.1, read as the reverse complement.
GGATAGACGAGTTTAATCCGCCTGTTATTTGAAACATGAAAAAAGCCGCTGGTATAACCAACGGCTTAAAAACTTTCCAGAAAAGTTATTGTACCGCGGGTAAAACGATAGCACTTTCCCCAAGCCCACAATCAGGATGCCCCCATCCTTTTGCACTGACGCCGGACATCTGGCCTACACCTGGAGTAATGTCATATACGATGTTATCAGGCCGAGCCGAATCGCCGCTTACACCCGAGGGAACATAATCCAAATGAAGGGCATGCCGCGTCAGCCAAGCGATGTTGTGGTCCGCACAAGATGAATTACCGCTAACACCGATCGCGCCGAGCAGAGCGCCGGTACTGTCGTAAAGAGCCAATCCCCCACCGAATACATTAACCCCACCGATTTTTACACCAACCAAAGGATCGTTGTGTTGGCCATAATTTTTTGATGGCCCTTTATAGGCCGCCCCGGTATCGACTGGGTTACTGAATTGCAAACCGAATAGGCTACCACCGGGCTGAGTAGCAGTAAAAAGATTAGCCGTTGACAAGGCCAGACCGGGAAGACTGAAGGCATTTGCCGTATTGGCTTTTTGGGCGGAAATCGCGCGGCTGCCTGGCCACTGAGCGCCACGGTCGCCACCGGTAAATGCCACGGCACAAACAATGCCGTCTCTATCCACGACGGTACCCCACATGTCTAAATCAAAACCGCCATGATCCGCGCGTCGTGCATCGATTAAGGCCGCTTTTAATGCTGAATGACTTGGCAAGGCTGCGCAATTTGAAGATGCTGCATGCGCGCGTTCTGAATCTTTCGAATCCGCAAACGCCATGTTAGACGCAGCCACCAAAGAGCCTAATAACGCCAAATTAATAATCGATTTTCTCATTTTTTCCTCTCATTCATTTTTATTGGTTTTTAACTAATCCCTGTTCACTACAACAACCTCCAACCTTGACTGGCATAAAGGCGGGGCGATTTTATTCGCTTGCCGCAAAGCGGGTCAACTGCCCATAAGTACCACTTATCAAGCGAATTAATAAAAAAACACTAACCAATTCAAATTATTTTTTCCGTCACTCCAGATTCAAGCACCTTTAACCAAATAAGGGACACCCTGAACATAGCACTTCCACTCATGACCATACGAGCTTAAAACAAAATAAATCAATAACTAACCCAGTCAGAACCAAATCCGCATCACGACCGCGGCCAATATCCCAGCAACAACATCATCAATCATAATGCCGAAACCTCCCTTCACATGCCTATCCAACCAACTAATAGGCCAGGGCTTGAAGATGTCGAACAGCCTGAACAGCGCAAAACCGGCCAACAGACTCTGCCAGGAAAAAGCGATGCCATACATTGTGATTAGAAAGCCTGCGATTTCATCCCAGACGATGCCGCCGAAATCGTGAACCTCCAGTTTTCTGGCGGCCTGATCGCAGATCCATATGCCTGCTAACACACTCAACATAGTGCAGATCAGATAGAGCCATTGACCGCCTTGCATCAGCGCCAGATAAACCGGCAAAGCCGCAACCGTCCCAAATGTGCCTGGCATTTTCCTGGATAAACCGGAACCGAAACCGAAGGCCAGCAGCAACACCGGGTCCTTGATGATCTGCGATGCGGTCAACCGGCTGTTGCCGTAATGTTCCCTAAGAAAAATGCTCATAACCTTTCGCCTCAAGAGTTTCCAAACGCCCGGCCCGCTCGATACGCAAGCCTAGCTCGGTTTCAATCACGCCGACGCAACGACTTCCAATCGGCAGTTGCCCGACAAAATCGGCTGGCACGGCAAAACACAATTCGTAATCATCACCCGCCGTCAGCGGCATCCGCCAATCGCCGCTCTGCTCAACATAGTCCAGCACTTCGGCGGACAAAGGCAGACTATCCCATTGCAGACAGGCGCCGACGTTGCTTCTTTCCAGAATGTGTCCCAGATCGGCGGCCAGACCATCGGAAATATCGACACATGCACTGGCAATGCCGCGTAGCGCCAGACCTTCGGCGATGCGCGGCTGTGGCCTGTCGAAGGCATTTAGCGCTTGATCGGGAGTGTTGCAGACATAACCTTGCTTGATCTTCAGCCCCAGGCCGGCATTGCCGAGTTGTCCGCTGACATAAATGCTATCGCCGACGTTGGCGCCAGAACGCAACAGCGCCCTGCCCCGAGGCACCACACCCATGGCCTGTACCGTCAGAGTCAACGGCCCGGAAGTGGTGTCGCCGCCAATCAAATCGACCCCGTGCTGTCTAGCCAATGCCATGAAACCTTTTGAAAAGGCTTGCAGCCAGCTTTCATTGACCTTGGGCAACGTCAAGGCCAAGGTTACCGCAAACGGTTCCGCGCCCATCGCCGCCAGATCACTCAGATTCACGGCCAGCAGTTTGTGCCCTAGCGACTCGGGATCGGCATCCGCGAAAAAATGCACGTTTTCAACCATGGTGTCGGTCGTCACCGCCAGCTGACAGTCGGCGGGCACATTCAACAATGCACAGTCGTCGCCTATGCCCAACTGGTTGAAGGGATGCTGAGGCGCATGGATGGCGAAATAGCGACGGATCAGATCAAATTCGGCCAGCACCATCAGTTTTGCGACTTGGCCTGCTTGGCGGCGATTTCCACCGCGCGCTGCTTCTGGGAAATTTTATCGAGGATGCCATTGACGTATTTGTGACTGCCTTCGGCACCGAAATCTTTCGCCAGATTGACGCCTTCGTTGATGATGACTTTGTAAGGCGTTTCCAAGCGGTTGATCAATTCATAAACGCCGATACGCAAAATCGCCCGTTCCACCGGATCGATTTTCTCCACCGGCCTGTCGACGAACTCGGCCAGCGCCGCGTCGATTACGTCCAGTTGCTTGGGCACGCCGTGAAAAAGCTCGCTGAAATAGGTTTTCTGCGCGCCCTTCAAATACTCTTGTTCCAGAAAGTAGGTTTCGATACGGCTCAGGCTATCGCCGCTCATTTGCCATTGATACAGCGCCTGCACCGCACACTTTCTGGCATTGGTTTTTGCTTGACTCATTAATTACCCAAGGTTTTTGAACAGACTAACCATTTCGATCGCCGACAAGGCGGCTTCCGCGCCTTTGTTACCGGCCTTGGTGCCGGCTCGTTCGATCGCCTGTTCGATGCTGTCGACCGTCAACACGCCGAAGCTGACCGGAATGTCGTATTGCAGCGCAACATGGGCGATACCTTTCACGCATTCGCCGGCCACATATTCAAAATGCGGGGTACCGCCGCGAATCACCGCGCCCAGAGCGATGATCGCATCGTATTTTTTACTGGCGGCGATGCGTTGCACCACCATCGGCAATTCGAACGCGCCCGGCGCTTTCACCAGCGTGATGTCGTTTTTGTCCGCGCCATGGCGCACCAGCGCATCGATCGCGCCGCCTTCCAACTGATCGACGATGAAGCTGTTGAAGCGCGATGAGACGATGCAAAACTTGCCGCCTTTCGCGGACAGATTGCCTTCTAGGGTAGTGACTTTTGCCATGTGTTTACCTTGGATTATTGATTGAAAGAGTGTATTAGTGCCCGGTGTCGACATGCTCGACCACTTCCAGATCGAAGCCCGACAAGCCGATGTATTTTTTCTGAGTGCCCATCACTTTCAGGCGCCGCACGCCCAAGTCGGACAGAATACGGGAGCCAGTGCCGGTGGTGCGCCAGTCGGCGTCGGCGGTGAGATCCTGGTTATTCTTGATGCCGTTATCCTGCATCTGGTAGGCATGAACCAGCTCGACCAGCGACTTGTTGTCTTCCTTCTGGCGGATGATCACCAGCACGCCGCGACCGGCCTCGGCGATTTTCTTCAAGGCCTCCCGCACCGGCAGACTGCAATCGCTACGTTTGGAGAAGAACAGGTCGTCGGTCAGGTTACGGGCATGCACCCGCACCAGCACCGGTTCGTCGTCGGCGACATTACCCATCACCAACGCCAGATGCACGTTGTCGTCGTTTCTATCCTGATAGGCGTAGAGCCTGAAGTCGCCGAATTCGGTCGGGTACGCGCATTCGCTGATCCGTTCCAGTGTGTTTTCATGCTTGATGCGGTAATGGATCAAGTCGGCGATGGTGCCGATCTTCAGATTATGTTGTTCGGCGAAGACTTCCAGGTCCGGACGCCGTGCCATAGAACCGTCGTCGTTCAATATTTCAACGATCACCGCCGCAGGCTCGACGCCGGCCAAACGCGCCAGATCGCAACCGGCTTCGGTATGCCCGGCCCGGTTCAACACCCCGCCGGCCTGGGCCATCAGCGGAAACACATGGCCCGGCTGCACCAGATCGCAAGGCTGGGCCTTCTTTGCGACCGCCGCCTGTATCGTCAGCGCGCGGTCGGCGGCGGAAATGCCGGTGGTCACACCTTGGGCCGCTTCAATCGATACCGTAAAATTGGTGGTGTGCGGGGCCTTATTGTCGTTGACCATCAGCGGCAAGCGCAATTGCTGGCAGCGTTCGCGAGTCAGGGTCAGACAAATCAGGCCACGGCCGTATTTGGCCATGAAGTTGACGTCTTCCGGCCGGGTAAAGGCCGCCGCCATCAACAGGTCGCCTTCGTTTTCCCGATCTTCGTCGTCCATGATGACGACCATTTTGCCCTGGCGCAGGTCTTCGATGATTTCTTCTATGCTATTCATTTAATAAAGCCCGCGTTTTGTAATAAGGTTTCGGTGATGCTGCCTTGGCATTGTGCCGCCGCTTCACCCTTCATCAAGCGTTCCATGTAACGGGCCAGCAGATCGACTTCCAGATTCAACTCGCTCCCTACCTCGGTATCGCCCAGCGTGGTTTCCTGCAAGGTGTGCGGAACGATGTTGACCGAGAAATAAGCACCGTCGACGCTGTTGACGGTCAGGCTGATGCCGTTGATACAGATCGAACCTTTTTCGGCAATGTATTTGGCCAGACTATCCGGCGCCTTGAATTTGAAACGTATCGAGCGGCCGTCGGCTTTTTTCTCCGCCACCTTGCCGATACCGTCGACATGGCCACTGACGATATGGCCGCCGAGCCGGCTGGATGGCGTCAGCGCCAATTCCAGATTCACCGGCGTGCCGGTGCTTGCCGATTTGAGCGTGGTGCACGACAGCGTCTCGTTGGAGACATCGGCGCAGAAATAATGATCGCCCAATTCCACGGCGGTCAGGCACACGCCGTTGACGGCGATGCTGTCCCCCAGGGCGCAATCGGCCAATGACAGTTTGCCGGTGGCGATTTTCAACCGGCAGTCGCCGCCGCGAGGCTGAATGGCGGCGATATTGCCGACCGCGAGAATAATGCCTGTAAACATAATGCTTCGACTAAAAAATAATATTAAACACGCAGCGCCCAGAAATAGGGACGACGCTTAATGATGCGCAACGGCAACGATCAGTAAATTCCATTCATCAACGACATAAATCAAGTCATAGGGAAAACGCTTTAAAGTGAATTTACGCAAGCATTGCTCGATTAGCACACCTAATTCCGGCTGCTCACCCAGTAATTCAACCGCTTTATGCACCTCTGTAATGAAGACAAGTCCCAAACCGGTGGCTTGTTTTTCGTAATACTTAGCCGCCTCCCGAAACTCCAGATCGGCCTCGGCCAGAAACTGGCTGTTCACGACAGATCGGCAAGCGCTCTGCGAAAAACCTCGTCCGCCGGTATCGCCAGACTCTCTCCGGACCGAAATCCGTCTAAGCGCCTTTTCGCTTCGCTCAGCCACAAGCTTTCAAGTTCCTTGGCATTCGGCTCTTCCAGGCTCAGCAATAAATATTCGGCTAATTTGGCACGATCAGCCAATTCCAAGTCCGAAGTCATAGGCAATACATCGTTCAATAATGTCGGCATAGCTTTTCTCCCCACCCGGCAAATTTCCACGTCTCGCACGTCGGCATCTTAAGATAAAACTCCAAACAACAAGCGCAAATCTGGCCCGATTCGGCAGGCGTCGATCAGTTTCAGCATTTTTTTATTCTGAATGGTTTGCAAACCGGGCAGATGAAACAAGCCCCGCCCCTGATCGCCCAGCACGCAAGACGCCATGTAGATCAACCATTCGTCGACCAAGCCGCTATCGAGCAAGGCGCCGTTCAAGGTCGCGCCGGCTTCGACCCAGACAGTGTTGATCTGCAGTTCGGCCAATAAACTAAATACCTGAAGCAAATCGACGCAGCCATTCACCGCGTCGACCCGAAACACTTTGCAGCCTAAATCCCGCAATTGCTGCTGCTTTACGGCATCGTCGCTGCAGGTCATGATCCATACTTCAACCGAATTTTGCAGCATTTTTGCGGCCAATGGCATCCGCAAGGTGGAATCCAGCACCACTTTGACAGGCTGCACCACGTCAAAATCGAC
>JAJRDU010000147.1 GCA_028748685.1 Methylococcaceae bacterium | reverse complement strand
CTACCTTGCGGGCCTGGATTGTTAACAACCTGGAGCACGGATGTACCGAACAATCACTGCTCGAAATGATGGTGTTGGCAAAGTATGATCCGTCGTATTCGGCAAATTGTATCGAGCGTATCGTTAACGATACCTTGAAGACACCTAACCCCGTGATACCGAGCACATTATCTAACGCCAATTATCAGCATGAGGCCAGTCGTATTGCCTCGGGCAATACCATCGCGCTCACGGACCGAACGGTCAAAGTTGCATTACGGCTAAAACATCCCGATGTGGTGCTGATCGACCAATTCTTGAGCGATGCGGAATGCGAAGATCTGATTGAACAATCAAGAAAAAAACTCTTGCCATCCGCGATCGTCGACCCCACAACGGGCGATGACCGGCTGATTCCGGAGCGGACCAGCGAAGGAACCTACTTCCAAAGAGGCGAAAATGCTTTCATTCAAGGTTTGGAACGCCGCATATCCGAATTGATGAACTGGCCAGTGGAATGTGGCGAAGGGATTCAAGTTTTGCACTACAAGGCGGGCGCCGAATATCAACCGCATTTCGACTATTTTCCGATACAGGATTCCGGCAGCGCTCCTCATCTCGCCAAAGGCGGCCAGCGAGTAGCCACGCTGGTGATGTATCTAAACGACGTAACCGAAGGCGGGGAAACGGTTTTTCCCGACGTTGGACTCAGTATCACGCCTAAACGCGGCTCCGCCGCTTACTTCGCATATTGTAACTCGCTGGGCCAAGTCGACCCGGCTACACTGCACTCAGGCGCTCCAGTGATAGCCGGCGAAAAATGGATTGCAACGAAATGGATGCGACAAAACAAATACGGGTAATGCCGCAGCGCGAGCACCGTCGGAGCGAACATGCCAGACACTAAACCTAAAACGTGCATTTGGCGTGTGTCGTAGGCCGTTCGCGCGGCCTGCACTCCCCCATGAGGTGAGCCTTGTCAAATCCGCTGAGTTTCGGGAAAGCAGGGATTAAGGGGCGGGATTATCAGGAATAGTAATCGAAATCCTCGGTTTTCTTCAGATTGAACTTGGGTTCGAAGTCTATCTCCACTTTTTCCCGTCTGGATTCTGGATCCGGCTTGATCCGCAATTCTTCGATAAACTCTTTAAACCACGGCAAGTCATGGACATTCGCCATATCCGCGTCCTGCAAAATCACTTCCACATCTGGCAAACTGCCATATTCCCTGGCCTGTTGTAAAGCCGCCTGACAAGCCTCTTCGTCGACGTGTAAGGCGTGAATACAGGCCAAGTTGTAGGCCGCACTGCCTTTTTGAATGCCTCCCGCCTTCTCGAAAAACTGTCGCGCCATTTTGTACAGATAATCTTTCGACTCATCCGGACTGATACGCGCCAATTCCATGAACGCCACGCCGCCATCAATCGCCGCACCCAGGTAATTTGGCGAGGTCAACAAGCAAAACGAAAACTTGGAAATCGCATCTTCCAGGGTTTCTATAGCCTGTTCCTGAGCTTGGGTTTCCGCTTCGTGCAGCAATGCAAATCCCCAGTGATACAAGGCCTCTGACAACATCAGATTGTCGGCGATGACGCTGGCGAAGCCCTGATAAGCGCCCTTATATAGCTGCTCGGCCATGCCGGTTTCGCTCTTGCGCGCTTTCGCAACCTGCTTGATCGCCGCATCCAGCGTCGAGCGTTTCTTGAATGAAGTTAATATTGACATGATGCCTCCCGATGGCTCTTTAAGGGGCCTGATTGCGATAAAATAGCCGGCAATACTACCGCATCCGCTCGCAACCGGACAATGTTAATGACAGACTCTACAAACACTCTGGAAAAAGCCAAAGTCAACCTGGAAACTTCGCAAATTCCGTGGCATGAGCTGCAGCGTTTCTTTGCAAGCGGCCTAGCGATTGCCGTTGCCGGCGATCTGGATCTGGTCGAGGTGGCTTACCAATTTTCAATCGACAACAAAGCCCAGGTCGAACTGTGGCTAAACAACCAACAAATCGGCCATGTTTCCGATCAACAGGCTACAGACTGGTTTAACAACAACAGCAACGTTTGGGCAGTGGTGGTCAAACCTTGGATTTTAGTGCAGCCCGTTGAATCGGACGATTAATCGCTAAAATACCGCCGCACCAACCAATAATCGGCGCTGACATAGCGTCCGCCACCGATGAAAAACAACGCCAATAGCATCACGAAATAGGTCGCGGCAAATTCGATGCCGTTGTTCAGCACCACAAATCCGCCATTTTCCGTCAGCCAGGCGTAGTCGCCCTGAGATTGTAGAATCTCCTTAGCCTTCTCCAACCGCTCTATCGCGCCCGAGGTGCGTTCGGTGGCGAAAATGCCGCTGCCTGTGGCGATCGCCAACCAGCCATTTTTCAAATGCGCGGTAACGCCAGCCACCGCCATGATCGCCATCAACGGCAAGGACATCAGCCGGGTGGCGAAACCGAATAACAAAAACAAAGCACCCACGGTTTCGGTCAACGCGACTAGAAACACCAAAAGATAAGGCATGGGCAATCCCAAGCCGGTCTCGGCGTTGCCAAACCACTCGGCGGTATCGGTAAAATTAGCGAATTTTCGGGTGCCAGCCATCCATAACACCGGCGCCAGGTATAAGCGCAACAGCAAGGGCGCTAAAAAATCCACAAACCGAGCCTTATCGCAGCTGCGCCTGACGAATGGAATCACCGTCGGCGCCTTATTGATAATGAACGCCGTTAACGTGGAAAAAAAACTATTATTCATCGCCTAAGCCTCGTTTACTTGTCAAAGTGCTCCGTTAATTATGAATATCAACAGCTCATCCATTTTTGCCGACATACCTAAACAATTGCCCTTGGAATTATGCCAAACCTTGCTGACGAAACCTAATGTCCGCATCGAGCGTATCATTTCCAAAGGCCACAGCAGCGCCGATGGCTTTTGGTACGATCAAACCCAGGACGAGTGGGTCATCCTTCTGCAAGGCCGGGCGCGGCTAAGTTTCAGAGACACCCCTTCCATCGAGCTGAATGCCGGCGATTATCTGCTGATTCCCGCCCACTACCAACACCGCGTCGATTGGACCGCCCCGGATGTCGAAACCATCTGGCTGGCGATCCATATTTTCGACCGAGTCGACTAACGCGTTCTCGATCTTGGTTGATTGGACTTGCCGGATGGCGCCGGGCGATTGCCGGAAGCCGCGGGACGCCTAGCACCCTGCG
>JAJRDU010000146.1 GCA_028748685.1 Methylococcaceae bacterium | reverse complement strand
GCATTATGGATGGAAGGGCTCTTCACGGGGCCTTATGATAAAAATTTCACTGCGCAGATGTTTAAAGTCGGTGATGTGCATGTCAAAGTTAAGCTGCCTGTCGAGTTCATGGCCGGGGCGATGACCTTGATCAATAACCGCCTTTTCACTCTGATAGTCGAAACCTTCGGTGATGATAGGCAACGCTGCGCTCAGGTGATTGCCGCTGTTAACTCGGTAACCGGCTTCTCATTGTTGGTGATGCAGCAATCCTATCAAGCTTCTAGCCTTGCGGAAGAGCTGGAGAAATTTTTAAAAATTTCCGGCATGAGCCGCACATTATTCACCAACCTGGCCTTAGCCTACAAAGACAAATAAGGAATTCAACATGCGTGCGGATTTATTGGTATCTATTTTAACGGAATTGAATGGTTCATCGGCCGATATCGAAGCCAGTGGCGTGATATCGACTGATGGTTTAATGATGGCGTCGGTATTGCCGGCATCGATGGATGAAGACAGAGTGGGGGCGATGAGTGCCGCGATGTTGTCTCTGGGTGATCGTACCGCGCAGGAGCTGGCGAGGGGTGAGCTGGAGCAAGTGCTGATCAAGGGTAAGGCTGGCTATGTGTTAATGACATATGCCGGTACAGAGGGCGTTCTCACCGTTTTGACCAAGTCTTCGGCCAAGTTGGGGTTGATATTTCTTGATGTCAAAAGGGCTGCCGGACAGATATCCGAAATGCTGTAAATCTCTCTTGGATCAGGAAGGCAATTGTTTTCCTGATCCGACATCCTCGGCTCTTAGGTGGCCGTCAATGAGCATTAAAAATAACCGGGACACTGATACGAGGTTGCCGGACACAATATCAACAATTGTGCCGTTATTGCGACGGCATTGATTAATGCCTGTTTTCGCACTGGCGGACGAGGTGCTTTCTGCTCTAAAAGCCAGTCTTGGCTTTCACCCTTCGGGCCAGCCTTTGGCAGTTCAAATTTGCTCCTGGCGAATTTGTCGCTTTCGACGTGGGTCGACAGAAGGGATTTCCTCGTCCCTCTGCCGACACAGCGAAAACATGCGGATCGTGTTGGATGATTTTCTACCTCGCAGAAATTGCCGGGCTCTGACTCAAAGTAGGTAATTTCGGGAAGTTATTTTTGACGGAATCCTTAGTCGTGGCGTCAAGATGCTTAAGATCGCTAGTAATTCGGCTAATTTCCATCTGATGATGCTGAACTAAATCAGCCAGTTCGGAGCGCTTGGAAACTAGGACGGAAATAATGTGGGATTCTGCCGAAGAAGCGGTCCAATTGACAGCTTCGCCCGAAATCGCCCACAATTCAAGCCGCCGGTTAGCCCACATCTATTGCAACAGAAAGCTTATGGTGAACGCGGGCCATGCCCGTAAAGGACTCAACAATCACTCCACAAAAGGAAAAGCCATGAAAAAACTATCCGGCTTATTGGCCATGTTCTTGATGTCAGCTGGCACTAATGCCGCCCAGCAACTGAGCTATAGCGGTCATTTGCTTCATCATGCCGCAGATGGTAGCAGTATCGTTGGCGGGGCATTTTACGGGCAATTTACTTTCAATCCGGAATCGCCCGATTTAGGCGCCTATCAGACTTCACCCTATCCACGCATAGAGCTGACTTATTCGAGCAATCAGTCGTCATCCTGGACTGTCGAAGGCGGACAGCCTGTCATCGGCAACAGCAAGATTGAACTTCATTTCGTCGATAATTTTGCAATCGATCAAGCCTTGATCGATCAAGTGGGCCTGCATGGTGCGGTACAGCCGGGGATTTACGACGCCGCCGATATTAGCAGCGCCGCTTGGGCCTCTATAGATAGTGTCTCTTATTATCTGCTGGCCTTATTTGCCGCCGATACCTTTACCGGTGCCGATATTCAAAATCAAAACTATAGAGGCATTCTTGCTCAAGACCTAAATCCCTTGTTTGTGGGATTTAGAGTTCAGGATACCTTAGGGGGGCAGCCTGATTTTGTCGGCGCCGGCGTTATTGAAAATTACTCCGTCGCCGCCGTGCCGTTGCCAGGTGCGGCCTGGTTGTTCGGCTCAGCCTTGGCGGGCCTGGCTTTGCGGTTGCGCAAGCGAATGTAATTCTCTAACAGTCGGATGAGCCAAGGCTTGCGCCAGCCGTTGCCAGCCCGGCTCATCCTTCGGCAATCCGAAGCGCAGGCTGGCCGGATCGTCGAACAGCCGGGTGAATATGCCTTGCCGGGCCAGCATTTCGTGCAGGTCCGCAGCCCTCTCGAATTTCAGCCACTGAAAAAGATCGGTGCCGCCGTTGGGCGGCCAACCGCTATCGGTCAATAAATTTTCCAAACGCAAACCCTGCTCGCGTAAAGCCGAGGCCGTTGCTTGTTGCCATTCAACATCCGCCAGCGCCTTGGCAGCGACATAACGGCTGGGATAACTGATGCCCCAGGGGCCCAATTGTTCGGCCAATCGCTCCAGCAACGAAGATTCGGCGATCACGAAGCCGCAACGTATCCCCGCCAGCCCGAAAAATTTGCCGATCGAGCGCAAAACGATCAAACCCTGTTTCACCGGCAGCGGCGACAGGCTGTGTTCGGGTCTGCCGTCCATGAAGGCCTCATCGACAATCAGCCAGCCGCCGCGAGCTGCCAGTCTTTCATGCCAGTTCAACAGTTGTTCAGGCCGCCACAGTTTGCCGGTCGGATTGTTGGGGTTGATGACGATCAGCACGTCGAGTTCGTCTAGCCGGGATTCGATGGCTTCGGCATCGACGACCAGCAATTGATGTCCAGCCTTGCGCCAGCCTGCGGCATGTTCGGCGTAGGCCGGATGCAGTACGCCAACCCTTGAAACGGGTCTCAGCAAGGGCAGGGTTTGAATCGCCGCCTGGGAACCGGCCACCTCCAGCAAGGAATCGTTCCGGTAATAATTGCGCGCCGCCGGCAATAGTTCGTCATCGTCTTCCGGCAAGCGTTGCCAACATTCGGCGGGAAGCGCCGGCACCTGCCAGCCGTTGGGATTGATGCCGGTGGATAAATCCAGCCAATTGGACAAAGGAATGCCGTATCGGCTTGCGGCTTGCCGCAAGCGTCCGCCGTGTTCAAGCAAGGTAGTCTCCCAGGCCGATCGCGAACAACCAAAAAAATAGTGTGTGGTACATCAGCCGACAGGCCCTGGAAATGTCCGCGTCTTTGGGAACTTGCTCCCCGCCGAACCAGGGTTTATGTTTGATTTGGCCGTGATAAACGGCGGGGCCGCCGAGTTGCAACATCAGCGCGCCACCGCCGGCGGCCATCACCGGCCCGGCGTTGGGGCTGTCCAGTAAATGCGCCTGAGTTCGCCAAGCCTTTAAAGCTTGCGTGGTGTTGCCCAGTAAGGCATAGCTCAGCGCAGTCAATCGGGCTGGTATCCAGTTCAAGACATCGTCGAAACGCGCCGCCGCCCAGCCGAAATATAGATAACGGGTGTTTTTATAGCCCCACATCGCATCGAGGGTATTGCTGAACCGATACAGCAAGGCGCCGAACGGGCCCAGTACCACGAACCAGAACAGCGGCGCGAACACCGCATCCGCCCCATTCTCAAGCACCGATTCTATAGTCGCCCGCCGCATATCGTTCTCGGTCATGTTCTCGGTCTGGCGGCTGACGATCTTGCCGACTTCCTGCCGGGCTTTTGGTAGATCGGCATCGAGTAAAGCCGAATGAACCGCCTGAGCATGTTGTTGCAGGCTGCGGGCGGCGATACAGAAGTAGAGGACGGCGACATCGACGGTAGCTTGCAGTGGCTGCCAGTCGGGCAAGAAAAACAGCCAAGTGAGGCAAGGCGTCAGAACACTCAGCCAGGCAAGGCAACCGGCGAGTTTCTGGCTTGCAGGCGATTGCGTGGTGAGCAGCAGCCGGCGTTCGATTATGCCAGTCCATTTGCCGAAGGCAACCAGCGGATGATAAGTGGCGCGGGGTTCGCCCAGCCAGTAGTCGAGCGCGACGGCCAGGAGGATAGTAACGGTGAGGGTCATGCGTTATTTCGTAGGGTGGGTTAGGCGCGCATCGTCTAAGCGGTATTTGCTTGCGGAAGTCTCTCCGCGCGTCGTAACCCACCGTTTACATATTAAATCGCTTCGCGAGTCGCCCTGGCGGCCAGCAGAGATTTGACGGCGTAGACTAAACCGAAAATGACGACACCATAGATCAGGGTCGAAGTCATGTAAGGCGGATAATATTTCGCGACACGTTCGATGTATTGTGCCCAGGAAGTTTCCGGATAACGGCCGGACAGCCAGTAAAAACTACCGTTGGAAAACAGGAAGGCGATGGAGGTGGAGACGACCAGCGCCGCAAAGCGTTGCGCGGCGTTAGCTACCGACAAGGTCGTAAACTGACGGCACCATTTGCCACTCAGCCACATGGCGGCATACGAACCAATCAAAAACACATAGGCTTTGGAGACGCAGAAATCGCTGACGCCGAGTTTGGTAATCGCCAGATAGTCGATCAGCGCGGCTTCGCCCAGCAACAGGGCGAACAGATAGCGGCCGCCCAGCCACAAGCCGGCGAAAAAGAACACGGCCAGCGAGGCATCCGGTAGTGCGAATGGCGTGCCGAAATGATGGAAGCGGGTGGCGGCCATCAAGGCCATCAGGGCAACGGCGCCGGGTTTGACGGCAAAGGTCGGTTTAGTCATGTGTGTATCTCCCGAGGATCAGTTGTTGTAATGAATGGTGAAAAAGAAATTACGGCCGAAATTGTTGTAAGTATCGGCGGTTTCGTACTGCTTATCCAGTAGATTATTGAGTTTGGCGCTGAGTACCCATTGTTTGTTGATGTGATAGGCCGTGCGCAGATCGACGGTGACAAAACCGGCGAGTTGCTTGGTATTGGCCCGATCTTCGAAGCGGCTGCCCTGGGCCGAAACATGCGCGCCGACATCGAAGGTTTCAAACGAGTGCGACAGGTCGTAAGACAGGCTTTGTTCCGCGCGGCGGATCAGATTTAAATTGCTAATTCTGTCGCGAGGGCTCAGAAGCCCCAAGTTCAACTTGTTGTGCCAGCCAAAAATTTGGCTTGCTATCTCGGCTTCCATGCCATCGATTTGGGCTTTGTTGATGTTTTGTGCCGGGGCATTGGGCACGAAGACGATCAAGTTGTCGATGTCGGTGTGGTAGGCGCGAACCTCCCAATTCAGCCATTCATGCTGGCCGGCCAAACCGGCTTCGAAGCTGGTCGATTGTTCCGGGCGCAGATTGGGGTTGCCGTAACCGGCGCTGCTGGGCGCCGGCGTGTAAAGTTGATTAAAGGTTGGGGAATTAAAGGCATTCCCAAAACTGGCAAATGCGCTCAAGCCATATTGCCAGTTATATCGCCAACCAAAATTGCCGGTGACGCTTTCGCCGAAGGCTTCGTTCTCGTCCCAACGCAAGGAGGCGTTCGTAAAATGCTTGTCGAATAGCCTGCTGTGCAGTTCGCCGAACACGCCGACATCGTAGCGCGAGGATTCCTTGAAGCGCGTCGTGCTTTGTACTTCGTCTAGCCGATAATCGGTACCCAGCGTCACTCTATGGTCTTGCGTCAGGCTGATTTGGTTTAACCAGCTTGCGTTCCAACGCGTGGTGTTGAAGCGGCTGTTAAGCAAACCGCTGGGCCGAAAGTTGTCGTTTTCATCCTGGGTTTGGCCGAAGCGCAAGGTAGAACGCCAGTTATTCAGCACATCGAGGCTGGCCGAGGTACCGACCATTTGGTTGACGAACTCGGTTTTGTTGGGCGTGCCGTCGAATTCAGTCTTGCCGTCAGTCCGCATGAAAAACGCCTCGATTTCGGCGTTATTATCGAAATGGTGGCCGGCGCGGGCGTTGAGGCCGGTATTATAATATCCGTCGCGATCCGGTTCGTTGACACTCGTCGTCGGTCGGCGGGCATTGATCCCCTGGCTATTCAAGTGCGATGCGCTCAGACTGTACCAGCTATTTTGCCATTTGCCGCTGACGGTCCCCGCCGTCTTAAAGGTATCGAAGGCGCCGGCGCCGGCCTCCAGGCTGACGTTGGGCTTGTCCATTTGCGCGCCCTTGCGGGTGAAAATCTGAATCACCCCGCCGATGGCCTCCGAGCCATACAAGCTGGATTGCGGGCCGCGAATGATCTCGACGCGCTCGATTTGGTCGATGGGAATAAACTGGAGCGCGGACCGGCCATCGGTGACCGAGCCGGCCTTGATACCGTCGATTAGCACCAGTACGTGGTTGGCATTGGTGCCGCGCATGAACAAGTCGGTATTTTTGCCGTATCCCCCTCGCTCGACGAGATCGATGCCGGGCGAGTTTATCAGCAATTCCGGCAAGGTTTTTACTTGGAGCCGTTCTATGTCGGTGCGCGTAAACACCGAGGCTGCCGTCGCCAGTTCGTCTCTGGCGGTTTCGCTACGAGTTGCCGTGACCACGGTTTCGGCCAGGCTGGCCGGCGCATTGTTGCTTGCGACTTGCGCCGTTAAAGAGGTACTGACGCCCGCCAGCACTAAAGAATGGAAAAAAAATTTTTGCATGTTGTCCTCTGCGCCCGCCGCGCAACCGGGTAAATACACAACAGAGGAGAACGGTGGACGAAAAAGACGGAGAGGGGCTCTGACCATTTCGTCAACAGCCCTCCGCTGTATCGAATGATCTTCCGGGTCAGTCTCCGGGCTCATAAGTGGCTTGCGGCCTAAACCGCGGCCTTCCCATGCAGATGCACAGTGGCTTCATCGCGGCTCTTTACTTATCTACCGTTGCGGGGGCAGCGTCGGCATGGGCGATAGTTGAAATATCGCCGCACCGACTTCCTGTTTAAGCCGGGTTGAATGAACCACCCGGACACCTGAAAGAGGGAGGAAGATTGTATGTACCCTGGCATCATTAAGCAAGGAAAAACGACATGTCTGATTATCGATCCCGGGCCGGGAAGTGTTCGCGAGCAACATTTTGCCGGGAGGCGCCGAAGCGGAGTAAAGTATGACCGGCAATGGCCCATCGCTTATTCAGGAGTGTGCAATCATGATCACAGAATCCTGCACCTACGTTATTTTCGGCGCGACCGGCAATCTGGCTAGACTCAAGCTGATGCCGGGTTTCTATCACCTGGAACTGGAAAAAAAACTACCGGAAGGCACGCGTATCGTCGCGGTAGGCCGGCGGCCATGGGACCGGGAAACCTGGCTGGCGGAAGTCAGGGCGATGCTGGAAGAAAAAGCCAAGGGCGACCTGGATGACGAGGTGTTTGCCCGCTTCGGCGAACGGCTGGTTTATCATCGCGGCAATCTCGACGAAGCGCAATGCTATTCCGATTTGGCCAGCCTGTTGAGCGGCCAGCCGCAATTTCCCGGTAACATGGCTTTTTATCTGGCCATTGGCCCCGGCGATTTCGGCACGGTCATCGAATCCTTGAGTCGGGCGGAGCTATTCAAGCAGGAATACGGCTGGCGGCGCATCGTGATTGAAAAGCCTATCGGTTACGACCTGGAAAGCGCCCAAGCATTGCAAAAGCGCATCGAACGTCATCTGACGGAAGACCAGATCTACCGCATCGATCACTATCTGGGCAAAGGCATGGTGCAGAACGTGCTGGTGTTTCGTTTCGCCAACGTGATGCTGGAACCCTTGTGGAATCGCAATTACATCGATCATATCCAAATCACCCACGCCGAAGACTTAGGAATAGGCAATCGCGGCGAATATTACGACGGCGCCGGCGCGATGCGCGACATGCTGCAAAGCCATTTGCTGCAATTGTTGACCTTGGTGGCGATGGAGCCGCCGGTCGCCATGGATGCCGAAGCCTTGCGCGACGAAAAAGTCAAAGTCCTCAAATCCATCCGGCCCATCCCTAAATCCACCGTTCATGCCCACGCCTTCCGAGGTCAATACGCCAAGGGCACGATTAATGGTGAAAAAGTCAGCGGCTATCTGGAAGAGGCCAATATTCCGGCCAACAGTACCACCGAAACCTATGCGGCGATGAAGTTGCTGATCGACAACTGGCGCTGGCGCGGAGTGCCGTTTTATCTGCGCACCGGCAAACGCATGGCCGCCGGACAATCCAGCATCGCCATCTGTTTTCGGCATCCGCCCTTGCAGTTTTTTCGCGACACCCATGTCAGCTGCATGAATCCCAACTGGGTGCTGCTGGGCATACAGCCAGACGAATGCATACGCATCGAAATGACGGTGAAAGAACCCGGCCTGGAAATGCGCACCCGCACCACCAGCCTGGACGCCAGCTTTCGCCATCCTGATGAACGCCCGGTCGACGCTTACGAGGATTTGCTACTGGATGTGATGAAGGGCGACCGTTCGCTGTTTTTACGCTTCGACGAGGTCGAATACGCCTGGCGCATCGTCGATCCTATCCTTCGGGCCTGGGCGATGGAGTGCGATTATATTGCCACCTATCCGGCCGGTTCCTGGGGCCCCGCCGAAAGCCAGCGCTTGTTTGAAAAGGAAGGCCAATTCTGGCGCAGTTCGCTGATGCCGGAATGTCAATCCTAATCGCCATCCTGTGTGGCTTGAAGTGTTTTTAGGTGCCGAGAAGTGTCGAATTTTCTTGACAGGATGCCATAACGCGATTCGGTTATGCACACAGAGGATAAGCAAAAAAAACGTAAAAAGACTTGACAAAATAAGTCGTTGAATTACAAGGAGTGTATATAAGTCATTGAATTTATATAGCTTTTGTTGCTGTCTAAATTTTATACAATTTAACGAAAAGCCAATAAAACCGGGTCTTGTCGATGCTTGCCGACATTTTGTTCACAGACTTATCCACAGCTTTTGTGACTAACTTGTCTTTTTCCTGACACAATAACTAGTTAGCAACCAAGCCTGAGAAAGATTTTCAAAAATGCGCGATAAGCAGGCCGATGCGGATCATCAAGGTTTGCTAAAATGCCTAGCTTATCTGCCCCACCAAAGGACACTGCATGCTAAGCACTTGGGAAAGCCTAATACTCGGCGCCTTGGCGTTGTTGATTCTGTTCTGGATGACGCCAGGCGTCAAAGCCGCTCTGGCGCGCAGCAAACAAACTCCGTCCGACTGGCAAAGCGTGTTGCTGCCGCTGGGCTTGGTGGTGATGTTTGTGCTGTTTTTAATTGCAATGGTTTGAAATGAACGAAGAAGAATATTACGAAGAATACGAAGACGGCGAAGAAGAGGTCGAGTATTACGCGATACGTCCCAACAAGACCCGAATCAAGAAGGAAATCGCCGGCATTGCTGCAATAGCGGAAGAGATCAGCCAATTGTCTCCGCCACAAATCGCCGAATTCGAGCTGCCGGAAAATATAGAAACGGCTTTGCTGGACGCTGGCAAAATGGGCCAAAATTCCGCCAGAAAGCGGCTGCTGAAGTACATCACCGCTCAGCTCAGGACCATAGACACCGAAGCCGTTCAGGAAAAACTGGCGCGGATGAAGAACCGTAGCGCCCATGCCGTCAGGGAGCATCACCAGGCCGAACGCTGGCGCGACCTGCTGCTGGCCGATACCGGCAACCAGCAGTTGACACAGTT
>JAJRDU010000145.1 GCA_028748685.1 Methylococcaceae bacterium | reverse complement strand
GACGGTCGATGACATCATGACACCATGTCAGCTTGGGATCGCTCGCTTCCTGCATTTTCAGCAACTGCACGGCATTTTGGATGGGCGCCAGCGGATTACGAAGTTCATGGGCTAGCATCGCCAGAAACTCGTCTTTACGCTTATCCGCCAGACGCAAGGATTCCTCGGCCTGCTTGCGCTCGGTGATATTGGTCGCCACGACCAGCAGTTTATTACATTGATCATCGTCGATCAGCGGAATCTTGACCGTGTTGTACCAATGTACAGAGCCATCGGCATGGGTGACTTTTACATCGGGGATGACCTTGGACTTGCGGCTGCTCATCACATCGAGGTCATTTCGATAGAAGAAAGTCAGTTCGTCGGCATTGGAATTAAAGCTTTCCTCCGTCAACCCGATCAAATAGTCGGTGCTGGTGCCATAGGAACTGGCCAAGGCTTCGTTACCTAGCAGAAATCGTCCCTCCCGGTCTTTGACAAAAATCACGCTGGGAACCGCATCGATGACTTGCCGGAGGAAAGCCCGTTCACGTTGCAATGCTTCCTGGTGGCCTTTAATATCCGTAATATCTTCAGTCGTGCCGAAACCGCCGAGCAGCACCCCATGTTCGTCATATTCGAGCTCGACCTGCTCGCGCACCCATTTGACTCTATTACCCACGATAATCCGATGCTCGATATCGTAAGGTTCGCCGGTGAGAGCAGCTTTCCACGCCTCATCGACAAAAGCATGGTCCGCTGGATGGACCACATCAAGGAATGATTGATAGCTTAAAGGCGTACCTCGAGGCACACCAAAAATCCGAAAATTCTCATCCGACCACTCCAATATGTTGTTACGAACATCCATGCGCCAACTGCCGATATGCGCGACCGCCTGGGCATGGTTCAAATCTCGCTGGATGATACGTAAAGTTTCTTCGGCTTTTTTGCGCTTGGTGATATTGGTGCTCACTATCCCCAAGCCGATTTTTTCGCCATTCAAGTCCTTTAACACAAAGACGTTGTAGATCATCCACAGTGCTTCCCCGGTTTTGAAATGCCGAAGGCGGATTTCGATTTCGCCACGGCCATTTCGAAATATACCGGGGAAGAATTCATCCATAATAAATGCCTGATCTTCCTGAAAAAAAAACTCCTTGCATGGTGTTTCAAGCCCCTGTTGCAGGCTATCCAAACCTAAAAGACTAAGTCCCGCATCGTTGATAAAAAAAGGCATGCCATTTGTATCGCACATGCTTATAAACTCGGTGCTGCTTTTAGCGAACGAGAGATATAAATCCCGCTCCGCGAGTGTCCGGTTGCGTTCGGCGATTTCACGCTTAAGCTGTTTTTCTCGTTCTAAAACAGTCTGTAATGCGCTTTTTTCCCGCTTACGCAAGTGCGCAACGATGAGGCTACAGATCGCCCCTACGATCGCCAAAAGGATCAGACGCACTATTTCATTGGATTGGATGACGGTGATCGCACCATAAGGCGCTTCTAACAAACAAGCGCTTGCCACGGCACTCAATGCGGTAGCGAAAAGCCCCACCCGTAACCCCCCGGACCAAGCGGCAAAGTTGATCAGGACTAAAAAAAGCAGTAAGGGTGGAGAATCGCCGAAGATGATCTGAAGATATTTTAAAAAATACAAGATAGCCGCAATCCCTAATACCGCGGCTATATAAGGGTTGTCGAACAATTTTTTAATATCCATTAAATTCATCTGTTGCACTTGGTATTTATAATTATAGTTTTAACCCAATGATGCATAGTAGGGTGATTATCAAGGCGCGGAGCATTGATGGCATGACGATCGCGAATTTCCCCCAAAGTGTCAACCCTTAAAGAAATAAGGTAAATAACTTTGAGCGGCATTTCACAGTCGTTGGCGCCCCAAAAGGATCGGTGGGTTGAAGCGGTTCAGGGTATAAATTCGTCAATATCCTCGAACCTATTATTGGGCTTGAAATAGGGTGCTATCGGCGTGGCGGCAATCGCCGCTGCATTCAGTCCGGAGTCTTGATGACTCTTATAGGGCCAATCCGGAATATTGATGGTTAGGCGGAAGGCGTAATTGTGATTAGCGTTCGGAGTGGTTTTGAATTTGCGATTGTTTTTTCAGGCTAAACAGGCTGAGCGCGAGGGGCTTGCATCCTGTTTGATCGTGGCGTATTGCAATACTTAATCGAATACCTCATCACCCGTTGGTTCGAGATGAGTGACCTGATTCATCTCCTGACGGAATTTGGATAGCTCGTAATACAATCTAAATCGTGCCCGATTCAGATTCCCCAACGGCCGATGCTCGGGCAGGCAATGCCAGGGATTCATTTTCAGGCGTTTGGTAAATTCGATCAGGGCTTCCGACTCGAATTGCTGCTTCGGAATATGCACAGTGGCAACCGGGATAAACGGCGAGAGTTTTTCCGGCCAGCGCACCGAACTGTCTTCAATGGGCATCAAATGCGGATCGGTTTGAAACTGGATCATCAGTTCGAATTCCACGTCTTTTTCGTTCAGGGTCTTGATCATGTTTTCCCGCAGATAATTGAACGGCACCTTGCCGAACGGCAAGCCCGGAATTTTGGTGTAGAGGCCCTTGGTTTTCGGCACGAAGGAATACATCACGGCTTGGCCTTCGCCCAGCAGATAAGGCGTGCAACTCCAATAGCGTTTGCCCAGCGGATTGGATTGGGTTTCGTTCCACAGGCTTTGCATCGCCATGTCTAGGAAATGGGAGTCGAAGGGATTGATGAAATAGTAGAGCGTCATGTCCACCAGGCTCCAGTATTGCAACTTGGCGTTCTCCCGTGTGTTGGGAGTGACGAAGGTCGGGCCGCCGCTGGTGGTGATAATGTCCTGGGTAAATTTTTCCTCGTCCATCAGTTTCTGGCCGGATACGCCCATCAGCTTCACGGCCATGCTCATGAAGCCGACATCGGTAATGTCGGAAGGCACATTCGGGCCGGGTCCGGCGTAGCGCACATAGGCCGGATAACTGCGCGGCTCGGCGAAAATACCTATCCGGCATCGTTCCGGCAGGTTGTCGTGTATGCTGACCGTTGCCTTCAAAACGCCGTGGGTTTTGGTATTGCCGCCCCGCTCATAGCCGCCCGGCTTGAAACGCCCGCGCATCTGGTCGGCCATCAGGTCGATGATTTTATTCAGGCTTTCCTCTTCATCCGGGGCTATCTTTTCCTCGGCTATTTTCAAGCCTTCATTTTTACGCCGCAGATTAATCAGATATTGAACCAACCTGACGCCTGGCTCCCTGAATAGGTAGTTCAACTGCGGACGAAACCACGGTTCGAATCGGCGCTCGATGTAGAACAGTTGCAGTAAAAACCGGTGTACAGCCTTCAGCATGCAGGTCTTGAGCGTCATAATGAATCATCCTTGCGGTTGTTGGATAAGCTTGCGATGTATTTCAGCGCGCTCAAACCCGGCATAAAGAAATAAGCACCGCCGCGCACGGTGATGAACAGCGGCAGATGGCAGGTTTTCCGCATCGGTCCGTCGGGATCGGGTCTATGAAATTCATCGGTGGCAATGCCGCTTTTTAATGGTTGGCGATGTCCCAGCAAGGGATCTCTTTCCTGCTGGACGCCGCCGAATTTGCTGCTCATCACCCAGGCGTTCTGCACGAATTCAAATTGCCTGTTGATATTGGCGACCAGGCAGATGAACTGCAAGCCGCGCTCGGCGGCGGGCGCATTGGCCTTGATCGCGTTTTCCGGAGTCAGTACCGAGCCGTATGCTCGGCCCCGCCGCAATAGACGATGAAATCGCGTTGAAGCCACCAGATCATCGTTCGGACGCGTTAATCCAAATCCCAAAATTCTGATCAGCCTGTTGAAAAATCCAGTCACGACATTTGGCAAATCGCCGGTACGAGGATTGGTCCGGCGGATGTGCGCACCTATCGGGCAGCGGTTGCCGCCGGGGTCCGTAATGTAATTAAAGCGATTGAGCTTGTCATCGATCGGGATGCCGGGGATGCCGTCATCGGACAAGGGTACTAGCGGCGAACCGTCGCGTTGCCGCCCAACCATGGCTGCCGCCAGTTGATCGCGCAGCACCGGGTCGGAATCGACGGCCTGATCCAGAAATTTCCAGAAACCCGGAACATCCTGATCCAACTGCCGCAACACCAGATAACTGCCGTTACGCCCAAAGTCTTTCAGCGCTGGCTGGTCTTCCGCATTCGGCAATATCGACGCGAATTGGTCGATTTTCGGATCGATCAGCGGCCGGGCCGTGTATTGCCGGTATTCGTTGGGATAACCCAACACCACTTCGCCGACCGCCAGCAAGTTGGAATAATGATCTCTTTGATGAGGGTCTGTGCTTTGCTGCCTCGACCAGTCTATGTTCGGTTGACTGATGCCGTCGACGAAACCGAAAGGCTCGATCTCGCCAATATCCAGGGTCGGTAATTGACGTATCAGATGAAAAGCCGAGTTGAAAGGTTTGACTTCAACCGTTTTCCGCCAGACCTTGATGCCGTTTTTTTCGGCATAGAGCAGCAACAGGGCATGCGGGACTAGTTGTGGATCGCCGCCCCAATCCCAGTATTCAGGCGCATTGCCGCCGACATCTCCCAAGCGGCGGGAACGGCTTTCATCGCCCGACATGCCGGTTATGAATTCGTCTGAAAACCCCTGAATCACGGATTCTTCGACACCCAACGCTCGCAGGCCTGCGGCGGAAAAGGCGATTTGCAAGGCAGTGCCGGGCTGCCGATCCGCCGCCAACGCGTTGCTGATCGGCGCAGCGCTCAGCCATCGTTTGGCCGCATCCGCATCCTGAACATTCAATAACAAAAAGCAGGTATCGGGCAGTTTTTTATGACCGAAGCGAAGCAAGGCTTGCAGGTCGCCGAAGTTGAAATCGCTGGAATTCTTCATCGCCATGACTCCGGGCTCAGATTTCGCTTAGCCATGCGCGGATTTCCGCATCGCTCAACGGGCTGATTTCGACGCCTTGCCGAATCCGGCTATTGCGCGCCAAATCGGTGGCGCTCAGGTCAGGATAAGCCTTGTACCAGACCTCCGACGGTAATTGATGCCTCCTCTGGGTTGCCTTGAACTGTTGCTCGCGTTCCGCACCGTCCTTGATCAACCATCGGGTCGTCGGATAACCCACCGCATTGCCGAAGGCGACATTCAGCCCCCAGCCGGCCTTGTTGATGAAATCGTCCATATAGCTCTCGTGGCTACCATCATAATTACTGGCGAAAAATGCCCGGCGGTTATCGTCCATGAACACCCAGCGGGCAAAGTGTATGGTTCTGATCCGGGTCAGGAAACCGTGGTTGTAGATGTGTCTGGCCACATAGTCGGTCAGCAGCATCAAAAATTTGAAGGTCAACAGGCGGAACAGCCCCGGCTTCACATCGCCAAACACATTGAACTGGTTGGTCACATCCCAATCTTCCAACGCCGAAAGCAATTGGATATGCTCGCGAGTCGGCCGGATGAAAAGTTCGGGGTCCGAGCGCTCCAGCATCCGCAAACGCACCGCAAAAAAAGGCGCTGCCATCAAAAACAACGGCGACAGCAGCGCTAGGATTAACGGTAG
>JAJRDU010000144.1 GCA_028748685.1 Methylococcaceae bacterium | reverse complement strand
TCGCCTTGGACTTGATCATGGAAGACGGCGAATGCCAAGGTGTACTGGCCTGGTGTCTGGACGACGGCTCGATTCACCTGTTTCGCGGCCATCAGACCGTGCTGGCAACCGGCGGTTACGGCCGCAGTTATTTCTCATGCACCTCGGCGCATACAGTTACTGGCGACGGCAACGGCATGGTGTTGCGGGCCGGCTTGCCATTGCAGGACATGGAGTTCGTGCAGTTTCATCCCACCGGTATTTACGGGGCCGGCTGTTTGATCACCGAAGGCGTCAGAGGCGAGGGCGGCTACTTGTCCAACTCGGAAGGCGAGCGCTTCATGCCGCGTTATGCGCCCCATGCCCACGATCTCGCCTCGCGCGACGTGGTCAGCCGGGCGATTACCGTCGAGATCAACGAGGGGCGCGGCATTGGCCCTAAGAAGGATTATGTGCATCTGCATCTGGAGCATCTCGATCCAGCCATCATTCACGAACGTCTGCCCGGCATCGCCGAACTGTCGCGGATTTTCGCCGGTGTCGATGTCACCAAACAACCGATTCCGGTGTTGCCGACCGTGCATTACAACATGGGCGGCATCCCGACCAATTACAAGGCGGAAGTCGTCACGCTTAAAGACGGCAACCCCGACACAGTGGTGCCGGGCCTGATGGCAATCGGCGAAACCGCTTGCGTCTCGGTGCATGGCGCCAACCGGCTGGGTTCAAACTCCTTGCTGGATCTGGTGGTATTCGGTCGGGCGGCGGCGATACGCTGCGCCGAATTGATCAAGCCGGGCATGCCGTTGAAGCCGCTGGCGAAGGACGCTTGCGATAAGGCTTTGGCCCGATTTGACAAGATTCGCCATGCCGATGGTAGCCGTACAACAGCGGAGATACGAATGGACATGCAAACCACCATGCAGGCCAAGGCGGCGGTATTTCGAACCGCATCGACCTTGCGGGAAGGCATGGACCGCATCGCCGAAGTGGCCGCTTCCTTCGAGGACGTCAAAGTGGGGGATAAATCGCTGATCTGGAATACCGATTTGGTCGAAACGCTGGAACTGGATAACCTGCTTGGACAGGCTCAGGTCACGATCAATGCCGCAGGCAACCGTCAGGAAAGCCGCGGTGCCCATGCCCGCGAGGATTTCCCCAAACGCGACGATGAAAATTGGCTGAAACACACCCTGACCTGGCGAGAGGACAATAAGGTCAAGATCGACTACCGGCCGGTTCATTTGTACACGCTGACCGACGAGGTCGAAGTCGTCGCGCCGAAAGAGAGGGTTTACTAATGGTTGAATTTTCACTGCCCAAAAACTCGGTCGTCAAAAAAGGCAAATCTTTCAAGGCCGCCGAGGGCGCCAAAAATGTCCGAGTTTTCGAAGTCTATCGCTGGGATCCCGATTCCGGCGAGAATCCGCGTATCGACAGTTTCGAAATCGACATGGACCACTGCGGGACCATGGTGCTGGACGCGATCCTGAAGATCAAGAATGAAATCGACAGCAGCCTGACCTTCCGCCGTTCCTGCCGGGAAGGGGTATGCGGTTCCTGCGCGATGAATATCAACGGCAAAAATACGTTGGCTTGCACCAAGGCC
This sequence comes from Methylococcaceae bacterium, assembly GCA_028748685.1. Classification (GTDB taxonomy): domain Bacteria; phylum Pseudomonadota; class Gammaproteobacteria; order Methylococcales; family Methylomonadaceae; genus Methylomonas. The sequence goes on along the minus strand of JAJRDU010000144.1, from coordinate 1,634 downwards.
ATAGCCGATTATCCAGGTACCATCAAGATATTTCCACTGCCGCACATGTCGGTGGTAAAGGATCTGGTGGCGGACATGACGTATTTTTTCGAGCAATATGCCTCGATCAAGCCCTGGCTGACCAATAATGCCGAAGCGCCGGCCGATGCCGGCGGCGCGGATTCCCTATCCGCCGCCGCACTTCCACCTTCCGTGGCGGTCGGCGGCGCTGGTTCCCTACCAGCTGCCGCACTTCCACCATCCACGGCGGTCGAGCGACTGCAAAGCCGGGAGGACAGAGCCAAGCTCGATGGTTTGTACGAATGCGTACTGTGTGCCTGTTGCTCGACCAGTTGCCCGAGCTATTGGTGGAATAGCGATAAGTACCTCGGCCCCGCAATCCTGTTGCAGGCTTACCGTTGGTTGGCCGATAGCCGCGACGATAATGATAAGGAGCGCTTGGCCGAACTCGACGATACTTTCAAGCTTTATCGTTGCCACACCATCATGAACTGCACCGACACCTGTCCGAAAGGCCTCAATCCGGCCAAGGCCATCGCCGAAATCAAGAAGTTGCTGGTGCAACGCGAGCACTCGTGAGCGGACTCGACAAACTGCGCTGGCGTTGCCGGCGCGGGACGTTGGAGCTGGATCGGATGCTGACAAGGTATATGGAAAATCGCTATCCTGTCGCCGGTAACCTGGAGCAACAGGCATTTCTGCAATTGCTGGAGTTGGAGGATAGCGAGTTGATACGCTATTTGCTGGGGAAGCAAATGCCTGTCAATCCGGAATTGCAGGGCGTGGTTGCCGCTTTCCGCGTGTTGCCGGTGGAAAAGGGTATTTAATAACTCTCTCTTTACCGTTAGTGATCTTGGGCCTTTGGATACCTGCAACCTGGCGGGCAAGGTTCGAACCGTCGTGGTGAACAAGGAAAGGCCGGGGCCGTCCATACGGTTGTAAGGCCAGCGGATGGCGGAACCCTCAAAGGTTCCGCCGTATGCAGTGGTTTATTAGAACAGTATCGGTTCAACTGCTCTTATTATTTCTTGAGGGTCGTCAACGGAAGATATAGCTTCATATAGGGCTTCACCAAACTGCTCAGGAATCATGGGCAATCCGAAAACCAAAGAAGAAACCGCCCTTGCTTTGGAAAAAACGGTTATTGCTGAATGATCTCTTGCTTCATCTAATTGAAAGTATTCCTCATCATATTTTGAAACTAATTCATTTAGTTTATTCAATAAAGAAGCTTCAGCAGGCTTCCTACTTTTAATACATTCTAAAGCTCTGCTTATATCTTCTCCTTCAAGACCTGTTCGTGAGATAGAAATAGAGCAGGCGTCAGCTAGCGCTTGTAGTTGCTTAGACGGAGATGCTTTTCCAAAAGATACAGCTAATTGTGGAAATCCAGATTCAAGTCTTGAAATTGTCTTCATTAAGGCCCCTTGAGCCCGGTAGGATGCGGTGATAACCGCATCAGTCGCGTTATTCGCCTGCCGATACATTCGACAAATTGATTTCATTACCACAACCTTCAGGGTACACCCCACGTTTTACATAACCATGAAAGCTTGAATGGGGCCAATCTTTAACGCACCGTGCCCAACCATGCTTAACCGGATTCCAATGAATATAATCGACATGCTGCCGAT
>JAJRDU010000143.1 GCA_028748685.1 Methylococcaceae bacterium | reverse complement strand
GAGGTTTGAGTATTGGTGCTGGCGCATATTTCCAAGATCAAAGAGAGGGCGATAATGCAAACAGCTTTGAATTGCCGGGTTATGGGCGAGTAGATGCGTTGGTGAAATATCTGCTGCCCATTGCAAAAGCCAAAACCACGCTGCAATTAAATGTGGAAAATCTATTAAATCACCAATATTACGCAGCCACTTCCAATAGCAATACCTTCATAACACCCGGCGCACCGCGTACTTTCATGGGGTCGGTTAAAGTGGAGTTTTAACAAGTTCCGGCAGGATACGAATATTTTGATTGAGCCGGGGATTATAACCCCGCCTTTACGTTTTGGACACGAAGCCGAGGCAGTGAAACCCTTGATGATGCAAGACAAAACGGTATTGCGACTTTACGGATCGGAGGTGGGGTTTTGGTTCCTTCATTCGTCTTAACAGCAGGCGGCAAGCAAAAGCGCCGAGTAAAAACCGACATGCTGGAGTTGTTATGAAAATCCGCCCCTTCTGGGTATTGATTCACCGTTATGCCGGTTTGGCGATGACGGGTTTTTTGATTATCGTCGGCCTGACCGGCAGTCTGTTGGCGTTTTATGCCGAGTTGGAGCGGGCGGTCAATCCGCGGTTGCATGTTGAAGCCAATGGCCGAGTGCCACTGGATATGATTGCATTGCTTGAAAGCGCCGAACGCCTTGCTCCCGAAGCTCGGGCCGATTCGGTCTGGCTAGATACCACAGCCGTGCAGGTTTCGGTTTCGCCGCGCCCAAATCCGTCAACCGGCAAGCCTTACGAATTGGATTACACGCAGCTGATATTAGACCCTTACACCGGCGAGGAACTGGGTCGGCGTACCTGGGGGGCTATCTCGCAAGGTATGATCAACCTGATGCCCTTCGTTTACAAACTGCACTATGCGTTGGCGCTGGACGAGTGGGGAGGTTGGATATTGGGTATTACCGCATTGGTCTGGACGCTGGATTGCTTCGTCGGTTTTTATCTGACCCTGCCGGCGGTGAAGCGATCCCCTCACCCCAACCCTCTCCCGGAGGGAGAGGGAAATTCCTTTATCGCGCGGACGATACCGCGCCGTTCGTTTTGGCAACGCTGGCGGCCCGCCTGGTTGATCAAATGGCGCGGATCGAGCTATCGCATCAATTTCGACCTGCATCGTGCCGGCGGGCTTTGGTTGTGGGCGATGCTGCTAATCTTCGCTTGGTCCAGCGTGTACATGAATCTGGGCGATACCGTGTATAAGACCGTCATGCAATCGGTCAGCGAATTTCATCAACCCTGGACCGAAATCGCCGATCTGGATAAACCGCTGGAAAACCCAGCAATTAGTTGGCGCGAGGCCTACCGGATCGGTAACGAGGCAATGGTTCGCGCCTCGGCGGAGAAGGGTTTTAACGTGGAAGCGCCGGCGGCGATGTGGATTAATCGAGGCAAGGGTTTTTATGTTTACAGTGTGCGTAGCAGCGCCGATATTCAGGATAAGTCCGGCCAGACCCGGTTGGTAATCGATGCCAGCAGCGGGGAAGCAAAGTTTTTGTTGCTGCCCAGCGGCCAATACAACGGCAACACCGTGACGACCTGGTTGATCGCGCTGCATATGGGCAATGTATTCGGCATGCCTTACCGGATTTTCGTTTGTCTGTTGGGAATGGCGATAGTGATGCTGTCGGTCACCGGCGTTATCATCTGGCTGAAGAAACGCAAGGCCCGGAGCTTGCATGATGCCCGAGCATCGAAGCCTTGAATGGCTTCAATGCGACAGCTCATCTAAATACACTAATAGCCATGGACGGCATTTGACCGGCCAAAATGCTTGTCGTGGCGGACACCAGTACCTGAACTCTCCTGTTTTTGGGCTTGACTCTTGGCCGTTATCATAAAAGAATGGCGGCCGCACAGATTACGGCTTCCCATTCAAATGATCACAGGCAAACTCTACATCATCTCCGCCCCGTCCGGCGCTGGTAAAACCAGTCTGGTCAAACAGCTACTTGCCGATATGGATAAACTGGCGGTTTCGGTATCGCACACCACCCGCGCCATGCGCGCCGCCGAACAACACGGCGTCGATTATTTTTTCGTTTCGGTGGATACCTTTAAAGACATGATCGAACATCAGGCCTTCCTGGAACATGCCCAGGTATTTGATAATTTCTACGGCACCGCGCAGCAATCGGTGGAGGATAATCTGGCTAAAGGCCTGGATGTGATTCTGGAGATCGACTGGCAAGGCGCTCAGCAAGTTAGACGCATGTTGCCGGACAGCATTTCGATTTTCATCCTGCCGCCGTCGATTGCGGTATTGCGCCAGCGCCTGCAAAATCGCGGTCAGGATAACGACGAGGTCATAGACAGACGCATGCGCGACGCGGTCACCGAGATGAGCCATTATCCCGAGTTCGATTATCTGATCGTCAACGACGATTTCGACACGGCGCTTGAGCAGCTGAAAAGCATCGTCATCGCCAACCGTTTGTCGCAAGGCCGGCAGCAACAGCTGCTGATGCCCTTGCTGCAAGATTTACTCAACTGATAAACATAAACAACGATGAAAAACATAAAAAAACTTCTGGGCTTATTAATCATTTCGCTGTCGGTGCTTTTGCTAACCGCCTGCTCCGACGACAAATCGGAAAAAACCGCCACCACCTCGGCAAAGGCGAAAGCTCCCGAGAAAAAACACGTCGAACACGGAGAAGCCACCGACACGGCTAAATACAAGTTCGAAAAAGAATTTGGCGCAAAATGCGTGGAGCGGGAACTGCAAAAATCGACCAACCCGGAATCGGACAAGGGCCGCATAGACGAAAGTTGCGGTTGTATCGCCCGGCATATTTCGGAGGATTTATCGGATGTCGATGCCGAGAAATACTTGCAGGAGCATGAAGATACTCACACCTTGCAAATCAAGTTCGACGCCGCCGCTTATTTCTGTTTGCAAAACAAACCGCTGCCTAAAGGCCCGCATTTGTTCGGCAAGTAATAATTTCGGAACGGACATGGCTCAGGATGTAGACGACAAGTTTTTTGTTCGCGCAGATGCACATATTCACCTGTCAAATGATCAGCTGAAAGAAATTGGACGTGGCAAAGTTAGCGCTTCAATGATGTATGCACTTGCCAGGTTTAATGCTTGGATCAGCGCTTGCGGTTTTCAATCATCTGAAGAAATGTCCAATGCAAGAGAAGAAACCATAGAATATTTCGCCGCCGAGTATCGAAAGATGCTCGAAG
>JAJRDU010000142.1 GCA_028748685.1 Methylococcaceae bacterium | reverse complement strand
AAACAAATCAGGCTGCCCCGACATGATGCAATTCGACTGGACGACCTTCATCCTGGAAATTCTCAACTTTCTGGTGCTGGTGTGGATACTGCAACGCTTCATTTACAGGCCGGTACTGGCGATGCTCGACGCGCGTCAGCAACGGATCAAGGATGAAACACTTCGCGCCGAACAACTGCGCAACGAAGCGGACGCGCTGAGAAAACAATACGAATCGAGGCTGGCGGACTGGAGTCAGGAAAAGGAAGCGAGCCGCCGCCAGTTGGATGAGGAATTGGCTCAGTTGCACGGTAAGGCGCTGGAAGATTTGAAACAGACCCTGGCCGATGAAGAAGCCAAATCACGAGCTCGGAACGAGGCATTGACCGCGGCGCGGGAAACGGCGCTGATACGGGAGGCGGCCAGCGCGGCCTACGGACAGGCGGCGGCGATGTTACAAAGGCTGGCGTCGCCGCAATTGACGAACAGTATCATCGATATTTTTCTGGAAGACCTACTCAACATGCCAGAGCCCGAACAAGCCGCGTTGCGCAAGGCAGCGGCGATGCTGATTACCGCTTCCGCCGTCGAGGTGATCAGTGCCCACACTCTGGACGAAAGCGCGCGTGCCGCGTTGACCCACGGCTTGTCGGTGGCGGCCGAACACCCCTTGCAACTGACTTTCAAGGAGGATGCCAGCCTGATCGCGGGTGCGCGCGCCGTGGTCGGCGAATGTCAGCTGCATGCCAATCTCGCCGACGAATTGTCTTTTTTCAGGCGCCAGGCCAATCATGGTTAATGCGGATAAACCCTACCGTTTCGGCTTGCGCTTGTCCGAGCGTGGCTGCGTGGCCGGCATCGGCGACGGTATCGCCTGGATACGCGGCCTGCCCACGGCGCGGCTCGACGAGTTGATCGGTTTCGATGATGGTAGCACTGGCCTCGTGTTTCAACTCGGCAAGGAAGTATTGGGCGCTATCCTGCTGTCGCAGAGCCGGGGCGTCACCGCCGGCATGTCGGTGCAGCATATCGGCCGTAAACTGGAAATCGGTGTCGGCGACGTTTTGCTGGGCCGGGTGGTCGATCCGCTAGGCAATCCATTGGATGGCCTGCCGCCGCCGGAGCTTAGGCAGTTTCATGCGCTGGAAGCCGCCGCGCCGCCCATCATAGAGCGTGATTTCGTCAAGGAACCCTTGTATACGGGTTGCAAGATCGTCGATGCCTTGATCCCGATCGGCAAGGGCCAACGCCAGCTGATCATAGGCGATGACGGCATAGGCAAGAGCGCGCTGGCGCTGGACGCGGTGATCAACCAGCGCGGCCGCAACGTGTTGTGCGTGATGGTCATGATCGGCCAGCCACGATCGTCTGTGGCCGGTACGATAGAGGCCTTACGCCTGGCTGGCGCCCTGGAATACACCGTGGTGGTGGTGGCCGAAGCCAATGCCTTGCCGGGTTTTCGTTATTTGGCGCCGTTTGCCGGTTGCGCGATTGCCGAACACTGGATGCGGATGGGGCGCGATACGCTGGTGATCTACGATGATTTGACCCGTCACGCCCAGTCTTACCGCGAACTGTCGCTATTGCTGCAACGGCCGCCGGGCCGCGAGGCCTATCCGGGCGACATTTTCTATCTGCATTCCCGGTTGCTGGAGCGCTCGACGGTGCTAGCACTGGAATACGGCGGTGGTAGTATGACCGCGCTGCCCATCATCGAGACCCGGCAGGGTGAGTTGTCGGCCTATATTCCCACCAATCTGATTTCGATTACTGACGGCCAGATCTATTTTGAAAGCAAGCTGTTTGCGGCCGGTATGCTGCCCGCCATCGACATCGGCCGCTCGGTGTCGAGGATAGGTGGCAAGGCCCAGCACCCAGCTATCAAGACCGCCGCCGCGCACATCCGTTTGGATTATCTGCAGTTTCTGGAACTGGAGCTATTCGCCCGTTTCGGCACCCGGCTGGAAGCCGGAGTCGAGGAAAAATTACAGCGTGGCCGATTGCTGCGGGAAATTTTGAAGCAGGATCGCTTGCAACCCTTGTCCGAGCAGGCTCAGCTGGCCTGGTTGCTGGCTTATGGCGAGGGCATGTTGACTCACGTTGCTCCGGATCAAGCGGCCGGTGTGTTGGCCCGAATGTTGACGCAACTGCCCGCGTACGATCTGAAGCTGGACACGCCCAGACAGCAATGGCTGGATGTGCTGGGGCAATTGTTGGATTATCAACCATGAGCCAGCGCCGTGAAATCGAGGCGCGCCTGGCCTTGTATGACGAGCTGTCAGGCATCCTCGGCGCGATGCGAAGCTTCGCGTTGGCCGAGCTGCGGAAGGTCGGTAAGCGCGAGGCCGCCCAGCAACAGGTGGTGCAATCGTTGGCGGCGTCCTTGGATGATCTGGCCGATGCCTTGCCGGAACACGCGGTCGAACACGCCGGCAGTAAATCCGATCACGATATCTGGTTGCTGTTCGGTTCGGTGCGCGGTTTCTGCGGCAGTTTTAACGAGGACGTGATTCGCTTCTGGCGCGTGGAAACGGGTGAACAAGGCCCATTGATTCTGATGGGCGAACGCCTGCACGACATGATAGATTGCCGGGATAGTCAGCAACGGCTCGCGGGCGCCGAAGGTGGTATGGATGCGCCGGCGGCGATAGACAGGATGCTGGCGGCGCTCGCCGAATTGCGTGGCGACGGCAATCTTCCCTTCGGCCTGTTGGCTTGCATCCGCGACGAACAAGGTGCACGCAGCCAACGGTTGTGGCCCTTGTCTGCCGAGAGGCTAGTCCCTGGTGGTTATCCACCGCTGACGCATGCACCGGCGGCGGAGATTGCCGCCGGCGTCGCCGAACATTACCTGTTTCACACCCTGTTGGCGCTATTGCTACGCTCGATTCGGGTGGAAAACCACATGCGGCTGATACAGATGGAAACCGCGTTGCGGCATCTGGAGCGCGGCGGCGAGGAGTTGCAGCGGCAGCGGAATCGGCTCAGGCAGGAGGAAATTGTCGAGGAAATCGAGTTGATGGTTGGAAGTAGGAAGTAGGAAGTAGGAAGTAGGAAGTGGGAAGTGGGAAATCAAACAACTCCTCACTTTCTACTCTCTACTATCCACTCCCCAAACTTCTCAAACGAAATTTCCGTCCGGGCGCAGACACGCAGGCCGGACAGCGGTAACATAGCCGCCACTTTTAAGCCCTTCGCGTTGCCATGCTTTCACACATCCTGCCCAAGACCGAAATTTCCATCCGGGAAAACCTGAAATGGCTGTACATCCTCAGAAACCTAATGCTGTTCGTCGTGACCTTTACGGTGTTTATTGCGATCAACGGCCTGGGCATCAATCTGCCGCAGAACCAGCTTTGGCTGGCGATTTTCGCGATTTCCATCCTCAATCTTTATACCTGGTTGCGCTTGCGGACCGCGGAAGAAGTCACCGAGCACGAGATATTTTCGCAAATCTGCATGGATGTGCTGGCCCTGGCCTATCTGCTGTATCTGACCGGCGGCGCTTCCAATCCCATCATCTGGGTATTTCTGCTGCCTTTGATCGTCACCGCCATCATGCTGCCCCAGGCTTATGCCTGGAATATGGTGATTATCACGTCTTGCGTTTATACGGTGCTGATTGCTTACAATATTCCGCTGCCGGCCATCGAACCGCACATGATGCATCCAGCCATGTCAGACTTGACGCCGGAAATGGTCTTGCAGATGCATCTATTGAATGATAGGCGCTATTTCAATTTGCATGTGTTCGGCATGTGGTTCGGCTTCGTGTTCAGCGCCGGTTTGGTGGCGTTTTTCGTCGTGGAACTCTCCAATACCCTGAAGGAGCGCGAGCGTAATTTGGCCGAGGCCAGGGAAAGCGCCTTGCGCGATGATAGGGTGGTATCCTTGGGTACGCTGGCGGCCAGTGCCGCGCACGACATGGGGACGCCGCTGGGCACGATTGCGATCCTGGCCCACGAAATGGCCGAGGAATTACCCGAGCATCGTTTTCCGGAGCTCAATCAAAAGCTGCTGATCGTTCAGCAGCAGATCGATCGCTGTAAACAAGCCTTGTCGGTGATGTCGGCCTCGGCAGGCGAAATGCGCGCCGAATCCGGTAAGGTGATGCTGGTCTCCGAATATGTCGATGATGTGTTGAATCTATGGCGCACCCATAAGGCGGCGACTAAGCTCAAATTGTTCATATCCCCCGAGGTCGATACCAGTGCGCAGATCATCGCCGAACGCACCGTCACGCATTCCATCATCAATATTTTGAATAATGCCGCCGAAGCATCGCCCGCCGATGCCGGTATCGAGTTTCATGTCGAATGGGACCGATGGGACTTGAATCTGAAAATCAGGGATTTCGGGCCGGGCCTGCCGGCCGAATTCATCGACTTCGCCGGCCATCAACCGGTCAAGAGTAACAAGCAGGGCATGGGCGTCGGGTTGTTTTTGACCTATACCACCATCAAGCGCATCGGCGGTAAAATACAATTTAGCAATCTTGAATCGGGCGGGGCCTGTGTCGAAATCAGCCTGCCGCTATTAACTACGGAGAGTATGGATGACTGAATTATCTACGGATATACCCAATTTATTGCTAGTCGACGACGACGTGACGTTTTGTTCGGTGCTGAAACCGGCGCTGGAAAAGCGGAATTTTCAGGTGACCGTCGCCAATGATGTCGCCACCGCGATGCAGTTGGCCGAGCAGACCGAACCCGAATACGCGGTGATCGACTTGCGTATCGGTTTCGAATCCGGCCTGGAGATGGTCAAGAAACTGATTTCCTTGGATTCAAACACCCAGATCGTCATGCTCACCGGCTTTGCCAGCATCGCCACCGCCGTGGAAGCCATCAAGCTCGGCGCCATTCATTATCTGACCAAGCCAGCCAACGCGGATGAAATCGTCAACGCGCTGCACAAGAACGAAGGCGATGCTTCGGTAGCGATCAGCGATAATCCGCTTTCGGTCAAGCGTCTGGAGTGGGAGCATTTGCAGAAAGTGCTGATGCAGCACGACGGCAACATCTCCGCCGCCGCCAGAGCCCTGAACATGCACCGGCGCACCCTGCAGCGGAAACTGGAAAAGCGGCCGGTCAAGGAATGATGGGTAAGTAGGGAGTGGTGAGTGGGGGCTTCCGGTTCAACCTACTCCCTACTATCCACTCACTACTCACCATTCACAGCCTCATCGCTTAACGCCGGAATATTCAAGGCTTGCTGTAATTCGGTGACCGATTGTGGGCGGTTTTCCGGCAAAGTTTCCATCGCCCAGTCGATGGCTTTCAGCAAATAGTCGGGAAATTTTTTCCTATAAGTTTTCGCGGCCAGCGGCAGGTCGTTCTGCTTGATCCGTTCCGTCGACGCCGGTGGTATCTTGCCATCCAGACAGGCGCGCATGCTGGCGCCTATGGCATAAATATCCGACCAAGGGCCAAGATTGCCGCGAATATCGTATTGTTCGATCGGCGAGAAGCCGTTGGTCAGCACCTTGGAACGTTGGTTCTGTGGGTCGTGGGGAAAGTGGCGTATCGCGCCGAAATCCAGCAATAAAGGATCGTTCTCGGCGCGTATCAGGATGTTGGCCGGTTTGATGTCCAGATGAATCAGGCCATTGCCGTGTATCACTTCGACGCCTGTCAACAGATGGGTAAAAACGGTGAGCAAAAATGCCTCGGTGATGGCTAAGCTTTTCTTTTGCAGGATTTTATCCAGCGTGACACCGTAGTCGTAGGTCATTACCAGATAGACGGTGTCGTTGGCCTGAAAGAAATTGATTACCTCGACGATGTTGCGATGCTTTAACTTGGCCAACACCTTGGCTTCTTCAAAGAACAGTGCGCGTCCGCGCATGAACAACGTCCGGCTTTCGTCGTCGTTAGGCACCACCAGATTGTTCCAGGTGCGATGCGCCAGCTTTCGCGGCAGATATTCCTTGATCGCAACCTGTATCTGGTCGGATAGTTGCCGGGCCAGATACACCGAACTGAAGCCGCCGTGTGCGAGTTCCCGCTCGATCATGTACTGATCTATAATAGTGCCCGATTGCAGATAGTTCCACTGTTTGGGATAGGTTTGAGGGTCGTAGTATTCAGCCATTGTTTAAATGCGATGGGCGATAAGCATAACAATTATAGGTGAAAAATGATTAGAAGCATGACCGCTTTCGCTGATGGCGAAGTTGCAGCGGATAACTTGGTTATCCTTTGCGAGCTACGTTCCGTCAATCACCGCTACAGCGATGTCAGCGTCAAATTGCCCGAACGTCTAAAATTTGTCGAATCCGACGTGCGCCGCTTGATCGGCGAAAAACTCAAGCGCGGCAAAATCGAATGCGCCTTGAACTATAAAAAGCAGCTAAGCGCCCAGGCGTTTGCGGTCAACCCCGAGATGGTAGAGAAACTGCTGGCCGCCACGGCGGCAATCGAGGCACGTATGTCCAATCCGCAAGCCTTCTCGGCGCTGGATGTACTGGCGTTCCCCGGCGTTCAGCAGGAAACCGAGACCGACAAGGATGCCCTGCGCGAAAAGATCATAGGCCTTTTGAACGATACGCTAGATAAGCTATTGGAAACCCGTGCGCGGGAAGGCGCGCAACTCGCCGTGTTGCTGACAGAACGCTGCCAGAAAGTCGGTCAACTGGTCGAGGCCGCGCACCAACGCATGCCGGAAGTGCTGGGTAATTTGCGCGGCAAGCTTACCTCACGCGTCGTGGAACTGGTTGCCGAACCCAATTTCGACCGTCTGGAACAGGAGCTGGTGTTGTTGGCGCAAAAGCTGGATGTCGCCGAGGAACTGGATAGGCTGGAAACCCATGTCACCGAGGTATTGCGCGCACTCAAACAACCGGAACCGACCGGCCGCCGCCTGGATTTTCTGATGCAGGAAATGAACCGCGAAGCCAATACCCTGGGTTCCAAATCCGCCGACCGGGAAATGACCCAGATTTCGATCGATCTCAAGGTATTGATCGAGCAGATGAGAGAGCAAATTCAGAACATTGAATGAGGTTTCAGGCTGTTCGGGACCGTTTCGCTGAACAAACTAAGCCCAGTAAATCATGCCTAAGCATTCCCAAAAGAGCGCATAATAGAAGGGCACCAATAGCAAAAAATCGGCATTTTACTGGTGTCCACCCTTGGAAGTTACCGTGGGCGAACTGGCGGACGAATACTTCACCAAGACTATCCTGGATCGGTGGAAGTGCCATTAGCTAAGGCGAACGGCCAAGGAATCTCACGCCAGACGGTTTTCGGTTAAGCAAAGCCGCTCCTGTTTCGACAAACTCAGGGCGAACGATTGCCTGTAAGCTTAAGCAATATCTGAATTAGTTGATTCCATTCATGGTTGGCTCGCTACGAACGGAATCAATCAATTACAGCTCCTCCTGAGCTAGTCGAAGGGACTGGTTCGGAGTTTCCCCGACAGCATTAAAAACAGACTATGCAAGACTTTTGAACGATTGAACGATCTTGTCCAGCGCAATTTTGCTTTTCCGGAACGAGTCAATCAAGCCGTCAATATCGATACCGATGAAACGCGACAACATCAAATCGACGCGTCTCATCAGGCCGGAAAAGCCATCGTTCAATCCGGCAATCGATTCACCTATATGATGTCTGGCCAGATTAATTTGCATTGAGCACAGAGACAAAACATTTCCTGCCAGCTTGTCCATCTCCATGGCATGTAAGACTTCTCTGCCTTTTAGTATCGCCTGTTGCAGTATCCGTTTAGCGATACCGGCCACGACGACTTTGGCATTCACTCGGTTGGCGGCTATCGCCACAAAGTATAGCGCCATCAGCAAGAATGCCGTGAGATACACCATACCGGTAGAATATTCCAATGAAAGGATGGCGGCGGCACTTAATGCTCCCGTTAAGACCGGTATCCAGCCTTCCTGCATCAGTTTCCGCACCGTAATACGTTCTTTCATAGTGTCCCCCTCCACGGCAAGCTTCACCAACAGCATACCGTATCTAACAATCATCATGACTGGCTATCGGACCGATCTGATTTTCGACTAAGAAACCGAGAAAGTAAAGGAAGATTTTTTTCCGCCCGGTTGATAGCTATACATAACAACTCCACTGATAACGATAGCGCCAGATATGAAACAATTTTGCGGCTGTCTGCGTTTCTTGAGAGTATGTATGGACTCATAAACCGACGTGGTCGATACCATGAAACACCCTGAATTTCCGCTAACCGACGAATTGATCTATCTGAACCATGCCGCCGTCGCTCCCTGGCCTACACGAACCAGCGAGGCGGTCATCCAGTTTGCGAAACAGAATAGCCGTTACGGCTCGCACTTTTACCTGGATTGGCTGAAGAAGGAAGTTGAATTACGCAAGCAATTGCAACAGCTATTAAATGCTCCTTCCGCCGACGACATTGCCCTGGTTAAAAACACCTCGGAAGCCTTGTCGTTTGTGGCCTATGGATTGCCGTGGCAATCCGGCGACAATATCGTTTCCAGCAATGAGGAGTTCCCGTCCAACCGGCTGCCCTGGCAGTCCCTGTCCGATCAGGGCGTGGAGTTTCGTCAGGCCGACCTCGCCAGCGCCGATACCCCCGAAGATGCGCTGTTTGCACTGGTTGATGACAACACCCGCTTATTAACCATCAGTTCCATACAATTTGCGTCGGGCTTGCGCATGGATTTGCAAAGGATAGGCGAATTCTGCCAGCGGCGTGGAATCCTGTTTTGTATCGACGCCATTCAGAGTCTGGGTGCGGTACAGTTTGACGTGCAGGCATACAAGGCCGACTTCGTGATGGCCGACGGTCATAAATGGATGTTCGGACCCGAAGGCTTGGGGGTATTTTTCACCACGCCGAAGGCCAGAGACCAGTTGAAACTGACCCAGTACGGCTGGCACATGATGAAAGACACCCACAATTACGAAAACCAGCCCTGGGAAATTCATCCCGCCGCCCGCCGTTTCGAATGTGGCAGCCCCAACATGCTGGGTATCCATGCCCTGTCCGCCAGTTTGTCCTTGTTGCTGGAAACGGGCATGGCGGCGGTCGAAGCGAGGGTGATTGAAAATGCCAAGTATTTGATGGATGCCATAGCCGGGCATGATCAATTTATCCTACTGTCCAACCGGTCGAGTCGCTTGAAATCCGGAATCGTGACCTTCAAGCACCGAACGCAAACAAACGAGGCGGTTTATAAACAATTACAGGATAACGGCGTGGTTTGCGCCTTGCGTGGTGGCGGCATACGGTTTTCGCCACACTTCCACAATACGCGCGAAGAAATGGACAGGGCTCTGAAGGTGGCCTCGTTTGAGCCGGTAAAACCAGCCACCCGATCTTGAGAATATGGGTTTTGCTAACAAAGTTAGCTTTCGCGAGAACCTCTTTACACACTCCATTACGATTCCGTCGGAATGGAGTGTGGCCGGTTCTGGAATCCGCTCATGTGGAGATTTATAGCCCCTCCTTAGGACATAAGGATCACTCGTTTAATTCTGCGGCTTTAAAGTTCGCATGTGGTAATGGTTAAAGTATTGCTCGATTGAACGGCTCCCTATAACCATCATTTGTAAAATCGTTATCCAAAAGGCTTTATGACAATTAAGCCCAAAATTTTTTAAGCCGCCGTAAATAACGCGAATAAGCGGTTTCTTGAATTGAATTGAGGCGTTCAATTTTGACGGAAGGCATAAAACTTTCACTTCTTCTAAGCCTTTCCGTCTCAATGTGGCGATTGAGATTAGTCCTCAAACTCCATGCCTGCTCTACCAATAATCTGTCTGATATCTTCATGATGACACTCCTCTTATTTGCCATTCCCTCGGTCATTTAGCATTCCCTGGTTTTGAATATATACCTTTCGCACTTCAAATTTCGGCACCTTAGTTCCCTCGCCCTGTGGGAGAGGGTAGGGTGTGGGGTTCAACAAACCGAAATTTGAAGTGCGACGACTATAACGCTCTTGCGCGATCCAACAATTGCGGATTTACCCCAAGCTGATTGAGCGCTTCTCGCTATACTATAACCCGTGCCGGAATCGCTAATAATTGACCGGCTGATTATAAAATTCCTGCTCGGCGCGGCAGCTCATAAAGGTAACGGTCTCGACTCTAAGTCAGTATTTCTGTTTGATCTCCACGGTTCCGAGGTTGATACAGGCTGCATACAACATCTGATTGGCTTCTGCTAGCAATTGTAGAGCCTGTACTTCTCTGCGTTCCGTCGGCGGCTTATCCAGCCAATCGAGTAACACCTGGTGGGTCATGTCGTGAATCGCTTTAACATTGACGGCTTTCACACTCATGAGAGTTTTACCCTAGTCAGCCAGTTAAAATAGGCCCGGTAAAAATCCGCGCTTATACCAATATTGCCCTTTCCGCAACGACATATCCAGTAGCAGCCAGTTTTGAATAGGTGAGGTTTGTTTTCATTTATAGGCATGGTCTTCTCCTAAAAAATTGAAATTCACAATATCAATTTTTTAAATAAAAACACCAGTCCGTATAAACACCTATATCGATTTTTTAGCCGAACTACATCATTCGCGAAAAACCGGGTCATCACCGAGCGTAGTCGAAGGGCTTGTCACGAATGGCTTAATTAATCGGTATTACCCTGTGGGAGAGGGCGTCCTGGTTTCAGAATGCCAGCTCTATCCCCGCCCAATAGGCACGCGGCGCGCCGGGGCCGATGAAGGTGCTGCCTTGCCATTCGTTGGAATTGTAGTTCCAGCCGCTGGAGCCAATGGCGCCTCGTTCGGAAGGCGAAAACGGATTGATGCCCAATCTTCCGGCGGTCGCGTATTGGCGGTCGAACAGGTTGTTGACCATGCCGAAGACTTTGAAGCCCTTGGTCAGTTCATATTGGGTTTTCAGGTTAAAGATCGCAAAACCCGCCACTTTTCCGGGGTCCTTGTATTGACGGCCCTGGTTCAATACCCACTGATTGTTTTGATTCCAATTGTAATAATATTGGTAGGCGCCTTGTTGATGGTCGTTGTTTTCGTTGCCGCGCACGAAAGACGATGAATGGGCGACCATGTTGACGCCGAACGTCCAATTTTCGGTGAAATGTATATTCATGCCGACGTTGAGGTTGTGTAACGGTATGCCAGGCATGCGGCCCCCCGGTTGAACCTCTATCATGTCCTGCAAGGCAACCGTGGGCCGGCCGGTTGAATCGTAAAGCACTTGGCCAAAATCGGCACTCACGTCGCGCACTGCGGCGCTGCTATTGTGGCGGCTGACCATGAACAAGTGCGACTGAAAGGTGGCGTCGGTATAGCCGTAGTTGAGCTTGAAGTCGACGATACCCACCTTGCCGGAAAAGCCGAACTCGATGCCTTGCCGCCGGGTATCGCCTATGGTGTCGAAGAAGCTGCGCTCGGCGGTGATGCCAACCAGGTAAATGTCGTCCTTCAGGTCCGTCCTGTAGACGCCGGCATTCCAATCCCAATCGCCGAACATCTTGCCCCGCAAGCCGAATTCATAGGAGCTGGCAAAAATCTGCGGCAAAAAAGGATCGCCAGACAGTGCGGTTGGCAGCGTACAGGAGCCGCCGATGGTCGCCAGGCTCTTGGGTATCTTCGTCGAGTTGGGATCATTAGGGTCTTGCGGCACCATCGTGCCGTCGTAGGCGCAGCCCAGCTCCACGCTGGAGGGCGCCCTGGTACCCTGGCTCCAGTTGAAGAAGGGATTCAGGTCCTTGTAGGGCACGTCCTTGTCCTTGAACGGCAGATAGCTGAAGCCGGCCGACGGGTTGAACGAGGTGTAATCGAAGCTTTCCGAGGTCGGCGTATCGCTGTATTGGCCCAGGCCATAATAAGGATTTTGAACCAGATAAATATCCTTCAGCCAACGGGTGTCGTTATAGTTGGGCTTATCCGGACAGGAAGCCGGATCGGCGCCGTTACATAGGATGGCGGTCGGACGGTATTTGTTGAGATCCTGGATGTCGCTCAGCTTTTCGAAACCAGCCCGGGTACGGGCCCGCATCCGGTTCTTGACGTGGGTGCGGTTGAAGCGGCCGGAAACGCTCAGGTGCAGGTTGTCTTGGGGCGAGAAGGTTTCGCTGAAATAGCCACTCAAGGTGCGGGATATGCCGCTGAAGGAGTTATTATGGATGTCCTGCTGGCCGGCCGTGTAAATCGGGTCGACGTTGGCGGGATCCAGATACACTCGGTGGTTGGCGTCGATCAAGCCTAGGCGCTGGCGGGTATCGAAATCGGTCGTCGCATAATCGATGGAGCCGCCCAGCATGAATTTATGCTTTTTATTGTTCCAGTTTAGCTGCATCGAAGCGCCGTCGGTCAACTGGCCTATTTCGGTCTTACTGAGCACACCTATAGGCGTGCCGGGTATGTAGCCGGTCGGCGAATAAAATGGATCCGCAGCTGCGTTAACGTTATCGCCCGCCGCGCCGTTGCGCGGGCCGGTCGGAAAGGTATAGGCCACATTGCTGCAAGGCAATTCCATGGGCCAAGCCGTCAGGATGTAATTGCTGTCGTCGACGCTTAGATTCTTTTGATTCAGCGTGCCTGGGTCGATTTCCCAATCGAAATCCCTGTCCAAACCATAATCCATCACGCCGTCATGGTTTGCATCCGGATAACGGCAGACGGGGTCGCCGGTCAATGTGCCGCCGGTCGGCGTCATCGGCCGGCTCCAGTCATTAATCTCCATATCCGCAAAGTCCTCGTAAATATCGCCGGCGACGGCCTTGCGGCTGCTGTCGCGGCGGTAGATTTGCCCGGTCACGCTCCACTCGTCGTTCAGAAACAGCTCGCCACCCAGGGTATATTGCTGCAATTGGTTTTCGGTGCTGTCCGGCGAGGTAAATACCGAGCTGGGGTTTTGCCGGTAAAGATCGGTCGGAATCAGGCCGTTGCCCAACAGATTATTCCCGACCAGCAGGCTGCTGAAACGCAGGGAATAGTTGTCGCCGCGCAAGTCCAGACGGGCAAAGCCCTGATTGACCTGGGACGGCGAATTGCTGCGCCAGCCTTCCTCGTCGAAGCCGGTAAAGGCGATGAAACCCGCCAGCGTGCCGTTGTTCCAGCCGGCCGACAACTCGCCTTTTTTCCTGTCCCACGATCCACCGGTAAAACGCAGATTGACGCCGCTATCGTCGAAACCGTTCTTGGTGCGTAGCGACAAGGCGCCGCCTAAGGTATTCAATCCGAACAGCGGGTTGGAACCCGGAAAGATGTCCATGCTGCTCAAGGCGTTCATTGGGATCAAATCCCAGTTCACGACATCGCCGAAGGGTTCGTTGACCCTTACTCCGTCGATGAACACCGAAAGCCCTTGCGGCGTGCCGAGTTGCGGCGAAGCGGAAAAGCCCCGGTAGCTGATGTCCATCTGAAACGGATTGCCCTGGTAATCGTTGACGTTGACCGATTGCAAATTGCCGTTCATCAGGTCGCCGAGGCTGGTGGCAAAGGATTCCTTAATGTCTTCACTGCTGATGGATTGAATATTGCCGGGAATTTGCTCCCTCTCCAGCAACAGGCCTTCCAGAGGACCCAGTTTGGCGGTTGGCCTGGCCTTGCCTTCGACGATGACGCTATCCATTTGCGAGGATTCCGCTCCGTTATCTTCGGCTCGACTCCAGTATGGTAATGCCGTCATGAATATTGCTAGAACAAAAGGATGGGATTTGCTTGGGCGAAATTCGCCGAATCGAAGAAAAACGCTCGTTGTATTCGAAGGCATGGCTGTGATGGTTGATTAGGAACACGTCGAACTCAGGTCCATCCAAAGTTCGGCGGCGCATTCTAATCGTCCGTCAATCGCATTGATATGGGAAAATTTCCTTTATGTTTCAATTGCTTTTTAGGATTTTTTCCCGTATTTTTGCCATTCGTTAGCAGGTAGGATTAGCCGCCAATCGGCCACGATCTCCTTTACCAGCGAACGAAACCATGAACATTCGGAAAACTTTTTTTATCCTATCGGCGTTGCTGGCAATCAGCTTGTTCGCCGCCGGCATGAGCTTTTTGACTGGTGGCCATACTGATGTTTCATTGGCCGTTCCGAAGCTGGGCGGCAAATTCCATGAAAAGTCGTCCTCAATGTTTACCTCGCCAAGCGCCGAGTCGGCGATATTTTCTGAAGAAGCGCCGGAACCGCCGGCGGCGTTCGAGCCAGAAAACCTAGCTTCGGGCGCCGCGCGGTCGGTTGTCGACAAGTTGCCCGGCGTGTTCCGGGGCGATTGGGGGGAAACCCCGGTTTACGCCAAAAATGACCGGGTCAACCATGAAGATGCGGCTTATTTGAGCCTGGAGAACGGCAATCAAAACCAGCCGCCGGCAATCAGTCCTAATTATTGGTTGCTGTTGAAGACCTTACAGACGGCTGACCAGCGGGCCTGTCTGGCGCCGAAACCAGGTGACGATTTGTCGAAATGCGATTTTAGCAGCGAGGTGAACCTAAAAGACCGCGACCTGAGCGGCGCGATGTTGAAGAAGGCGAGACTGAGCGGGGAGCTGGGTAACGCCAATCTGAATGGCGCCGACTTGAGCGGGGCGGCGGTGATAGGTTCGTTGGTGATAGGGCCGAACACTCGTCTGGAAAACGCCAACCTGTCGAAACTGCAATCCGACGGCAACAATCCGCTGATTGCGGATTCAGCCGATTTGAATCACACCAATTTTTCCGAAGCCAAACTCTACGGCGCGAAACTCAATCATGCCAATCTGGCCGGGGCGAGGTTGACCGGCAGTACGCTGACCGGCGCGGAATTGAGCTCCAGCCGTCTGGAAGGCGCCGAACTCGGCA
The DNA here is from genome assembly GCA_028748685.1 of Methylococcaceae bacterium. Lineage (GTDB taxonomy): Bacteria > Pseudomonadota > Gammaproteobacteria > Methylococcales > Methylomonadaceae > Methylomonas. The sequence goes on along the minus strand of JAJRDU010000142.1, from coordinate 18,972 downwards.
GGAGCAATTTGAGCTTTGCCAATTTGTCCGGTGGCTTCCTGGCACGTGCCGCGCTAAGCGAAGCCGACTTGTCGGAGTCGAATTTGACGGATGCCGACCTGTCCCAGACCAATCTGCGGCAAGCCAATCTGGCGGGAGCCGATCTCAAGGGGAGCGATTTTTCCGGCGCCAATCTAAGCGGTGCCGATCTGCGATCCGCCAAAAATACCGAGTTGGCGGTGATTGACGAACTAACCGATTTCACGTCCGCCGTCTGTCCGGACGGCGCGACCGTGGATGGGACCCAGGTTTCGACCTGCGTCGGGCACGGCTTTTGAGCCATTGTTCGTTGCACAAGGAAGTGCATTCACCGTCGCCGCCCAAAACCAGGCAGCGATCATTGCAATTTGAATATTAGGAATACTATGAACAGAAAATCCATTCTTTCCTCCCTGTTTGGCGGACTGGCCGCCGTCTCCGGTTCGGCCATGGCGACGGGTTTCGTGACCTTGCCGGCCACCGGCGTGCCGGTCTCGGGCGGCACCTCGGCCTACGTCACCTGTAACTTGACCGGCAATTTCGGATCGAACCCGGCGGGATCGACGCCACCCACCTTCTCGCCAAACGGCGGCGCCAACAATACCTGCGCGGTACCCAGTAATAATCCACCGTTGACGGGCTATAGCCAAGTCGTCAGTACCGTGCGTAACATCGTGATCAATAATGTCACCATAGGCACCGTCACCGACCGGGTTTTGCGCAATGCGGCGGCTACCAGTTGCATCTATGCCGCCAAGATCAGGCTGAATGGTGTCGATTACAATCCAGCTGTTGCCGGGACACAGTATTTTGAAGTCAACGATTTTCAGCGCGCCGGATTCAGAAACCGCGGCCCGGTTGCGGTGGCCTATAATTTCGTGACCCGTGGTGGCGCGCAGTCCGATGAAGTCTTGTACCGGGCCGGCTTGACCAAAACCGCCGTCGTCCATCTGTCGACCGATCTGACGGCACAGCCCTTGACCTCGGTTGCCCCCCTAAGCACCAATTGGGTGGATTTTACTTCCGACCTCAACTTTATGGATCCGGACGGCTCCTCGATGCGAGATTCTTCCTGGTTTTATGTGCAGAGCGGCTGCACCTCCGCGGCACCGACGGCCGTGACGGGCGCCTTGCGATTCCGTCAAATGGGTCAGGAAGGCCAGCCTCCCCTCGAAATCAGCGTTCCGGGTTATGCCCCTGCGGGTGCAAATACCACGCCTTAAGCGGAGCAGTTCAAAGGCCGGCATGCTCCAATCTTGTATTGATTGGAGCATGCGTTTTTATAGCCAATGGCTTGCTTTCTCATGCTTGACTCAAATCGTGGATGACGAGATGTGGCAAGGTCGGGTAGCGATGGCCTCAAAATAAGGGCCATGAATCGCGACCGGTCGGCGTACCGACTATTGCCGCATCCTCGGCACCGGCATAGAATGGCGCATTTCCTAACCTACATCGAGGAGTTTCAATGTCAGATTCATATTGGTTCAGAACCGGCGAAGCCACCGTGTTTTCCAGCGAAGGGCAGGGCACCGACGCGATGCCTGAAATTCTGATCGGTGATGTCAAAGGCCCGGCCGGCCATGCCTTTGCCAATCTGATGGGGCAGACCGCGGGGCATACTCGCATGTTTGCGATTCGGGCCTGTAACCAGCAAGTGCGCCCGGCCACCATCATGGTGCCGAAAGTGACCATCAAGTCTTCGGCTTACGTCAATCTGCTGGGCGGCCCTGTACAATCGGCGGTGGCGGACGCGGTGATCGACAGCGTGGCTGATGGCGTGATTCCGCGCCTGCAAGCCAACGAGTTGTGCATCGTGGCCATGCTGTGGATCGACCCCTCCTGCGCGACCAATCCCAATCTGGACCGCAAGGATTTGTACCGCACCAACTACGAAGCGATGAAGTTGGCTATACAGCGGGCGATGACTAATTCGCCCAGTATTGATGAGCTGATCGAGAATCGCCATAAAATTACACACGAGATGTACGACCCTGAAACCGGCGAGTCGCAGTGGTAAGATAAGTCCAACGTTCAAAGCCGCTGTTATGCAGCTTGAACCCTGGATCTTTTCATGATTTATTCAGTGATTTTTAGCAGAAAGCCATCGTTGGCATCGCATTTGCCGACTTTGGCCTTTGCTTTGATCGATATCCGCACGGTCTGGTTTTTAAGGTCGGCCGGCAATTTGCCCTTGACCAGATAGAAGGTTTCTTTATCTTCGACGCTGACGTCAACGGGTTGGTCGCGGATGTTGACATGGATATGTCCTGGACCGTTGCTGCCGGAGACGGCGAATGAAAATTCCGAGCCGGGTGCGACTGTCGCTAAGTGTTCCGGGTTATGGCGGCTGATCTTGGCCTTGATGCACGACACCTCGTTGCTGGCACCGCCACTGCCGCCGCCATGACCGGAATGACCTTCCGTCGACTGAGCCCAAACTGAATTGCAAAAGCCCACGGTAAGCAGGACGGCCAAGACATTACTGATCCTCACGGAATTCTCCTCATTGGTTGATCATGAACAGTGTTCGATTATAGGACTTGGGGATGTAACTTTGAAGCCTGGAAATCATCGAATCGCTTTCAATCCCACTAGTCCGGTATTGTCTTTTACAAGAATTAGCGGCCTCTTTTGATCGACCCCAGCGCCAAACCTCCTCAATATCCATCGCAAAGATCGGGTAAACTTGTTTGCTCGTTGAGTGAAAAACATTGGTAAGGCTTTAATTAATCGTGACCGAGCAGAAGAATATTGCCCAATTTATTGTCCGCGACTGGGGTGCTTGGGCGCCAGGATTGAATTGCCTCGAAGACTGGAGACAGTGGCAGCAAGGTAAACAAAACGTCGGTACGGAAAGTCCACCGTCGCCCAAGGCGGTTCCCAAATCCTTGCTGCGTCGTTTAAGTCCCTTGGCCAAGGCCGTATTTAATGCGGTCGAGCAATGTGTCGATGCTGGCGACGAACTGCCGGCGGTATTCAGTTCCTCGCACGGTGAGATCGTCAAGTCGCTGCAGATGCTGGAAGCCTTGCAGTCCGGCGAAGAGCTGTCGCCCACGGCTTTCAGTCTGTCGGTGCATAACGCCATCGGCGGGCTGTTTTCGATCGTGTATGGCAATCGCCAGGAAATTTCGGTCGTTGCGCCGGGGAACGATGGCATGGCGTCTGGATTTATCGAAGCCTTGGGCCTGTTGCGCGAAGGCCATCCCCAGGTTTTGCTGGCTTTCTACGACGAGCCCCTGCCGGCGTTTTATCCGACCGCGCCCTTCGATTTGAATCTGCCGTTTCCCTGTGCGCTGGCCTTGAGGTTGGCAGTGGAAGGCGAGGGCTTTCCGGTTGTGCTTAGCCGGTTATCCCTGACTCGTCACGACGGCGAGCAACCGGTACAATTGCCAACATTCATCAAGTTCCTGGTGTCCGAACAGCGTGTATTGCAGCTTGGAAACCGGAGCCATAGCTGGCAATGGGCGAAATACTGAGTTACATAGCATGATGGCCGGCGACGGAGAAGCCGGCGTCGGGTGAATTACAGCTTCAATCAATCCTCGCAGGACATTTACGCAACAAAGAGATCGCTATGAGCACCATGGAAAACGAGTTAAAACACCTGATCATCGACACGCTGGATCTGGAGGATGTCGATGTCGACGATATTGATAGCGAGGCGGCTCTGTTCAACGAAGGGCTGGGGCTGGATTCCATCGATGCCCTGGAACTGGGCCTAGCGATACGCAAAAAATACCACGTAAAAATCGATGCCGAAAAAGAAGACGTGGTGAAAATCTTTGCCTCGGTGTCGGCGTTGGCTAATTACATTGAATCCGCCGCCCGTTGAAAAAAGGCATAAGCCGTGTGAGCGGCTATATTTGACCGCTCAGATAGGCGCTGGGATTGATAAAAAACGCTTTCTTATAGCCCTGGGTGGAACCGTCCATCGCCCAAGGCGCCGGAATCAACCTGACGATAGCATAATGCAGATGAGGTGGTTTTCCCTTGGCATTGCCGCTGTCGCCGACCGTACCGATCACGCCGCCTGATTTAACAAAACTGAACATCGAGGCGTTGATGGTGTTTAGGTGTGCGAAATAGTGAAACCGCCATTTCGGTCCCAAGACCACGACGACATTGCCGCCCTTGCTGATTTGACCTGCATACAACACGATACCATCGGTGGTGCTGGTCACGCCGGTGCCTATCTTGCCAAAGATGTCGATACCCTTATGCACGCCGGAAGTGCCCCAAGGCTCAAACCAAAAAGACACCTGATTCCAGTCCTGCTTTGACGCGCCGACTACCGGAATTCTGATCCGTTCCGGCACCAGGAAGCCGAGCAGCAAGATGGATATGAGCCCTATGAGGATTTTTGTTGATCGTTTCATTTATACGCTCTTGAATTAAACGGTGCCGATAGGCGTACACCTGAATGATGGCGTTGCGACGCTCTCACTCAATGCCGCCATAGTACTATCCTCGCACCCAAGGCAGAAGAGACGGTCCAGAACAGGTAAAAGACGAGAACAGCATGGTTTGCCGAACCATCATCCGACAATGTTTCAATCTGGCCCTGAAGCAGACGGGCTGCCGCGAACACGATAGCTGCGCCAAGCAAGGCTCCCGTCCACATCGATAGCCACCTTCTTGTGTGACCAAAGCCGGCGTATCCTATCCACGCTCCAAGCATTAGAAATGCCGGGCAGACGCCGAAAAAGAACCACTGCGCCCTCAAGGCAAAATCGTTCTCGCCGCCGGGGGAGGGAAACTTGACCGAAATCCCGAGCGTTTGAGACAACCACACGAATCCAAGGCAGACGCCAAGGCCGCAAACAGACGAGGTTAATATGAAGGCGAGCCTGTTCATGCGATAGGCCAAAACAGGACTTTGGAAGCGAGCCGATAATCGGACCACAGTCCATCCCATGAGACTCCCCATTGAGCGCGTATATAACTGGATAAAGAAGTCATTCTTGACCCGTTCCATAAATCAATGTGATCGCCGGTACGAGTCGCTCCCTTCTCTCCCGGACGTTGCCAATAATTGGCCAGAAAGATGATTCCTGTTCGGCCGTCGATTTTTTCGAAGGCGGTTTTGCCCGTATAAGTCTCGGGTTTGGGGCATCCCGAGAAACGATTAGGCCCGAGCCAATTGGCCAATTCCTGCGCACCAGCCACCATGCCACCGTTTTGGGGACCACAAGGGCGGCGTTTGCCCTGAAACGAAGCAAATGAGATGCCAGACTTTTCAAGGGCATATCCAAGCCGAATTGCGCATTGATTTGAAAATCCGATAGGTGGGGAGCCCGTCTTACTGTCTATGCACGGGTCCGCGCCTGGATAGTTCTGCCAGATCGTTTCAAACTTCACATCTGCCATGGTTTCCTCTCTTCGGTGTTTGACTTTGATTGTTAAAAACGAAAGCGCTAGACGCTTAACGTAAAATGAAATGCGCGGTAGTGGCAAACATCCGCGCAGTACGCCTCTCATTGGCGGGTAGATTGTAGGCCGGAATAAGCCGATAGGCGTTTCCGGCGAAACCAAGCTTGCCGGAAAGGCTTGCGCTTATTCCGGCCTACCTGGCTGTTATTGCGTCTTACCAAGTCGAATCAATGAGTGCCAATGTTTTTGCGTCTTTTTGTCCTCCAAAATATTGATCAAGGGCCTCGGAAAACAATGAATTTTTTGAGGCGACATATTCGAAAAGCGTCATTGAAGAACAAAATTTAAGGTCGTCCGGGTGGCCGAAAATATCGGATGCCGATAATCCCTTAATATTGAGTAATGTTTTCGTGCATTCGATCAAGCGGGAGCCTAATATCGGATGGTTCAAATAGGCTTTAGCCTCTTCCATGCTTTTTATTGCATATCGTTTTGCAGTGGAACTGTTACCCAAGCCCTCTATTTGCGGAAAAACAAACCACATCCAATGAGAAAGCTTGCGTCCATTTTTTAGCTCGGAAAGCGCGGTTCCATATACGTTCTCTTGAGCTTCCTGGAATCGGTTAAGGTCAAACGGATCGTCGTTATCACTAATATTCATTTATAGTTTCCGAGCTCTTAATTATTCAATTTCCTTGGCCTTTTCATATAGCCATTTGAAGTTGCTCCAGTATCGAGGGCTTGCTCCTGGGCGGTTTCGATGTTCGGCAATAAATGGTTCAAGAACTTCATAACAGTGATTAATACTCGGTCCCCAATTAGCAGTGATCAGTTCTATAGGTGCCAAGCCAGATCTAATTAACGCACCTGCAACATCATAATTAGCCGTAACTAAAGCAGCATAATTCCGTTCTTCGTCAGACCAATCGTCAAACGGCTTTGTTGAGAGTATTTCGCGCACAGCGTGACGAGCTTTGCGAACCTCCGGTGATTGTAAAAACTCTACTAACGATAGGCCGCTTTGCGCACGCGATGACTCTTGCATTGCATTAAGCTGTCGAGACATTACTTTCAACTGGCGGTAATATACGACGAGAGTGCCAAACGCGACAAAACTTATCAGCACTTGCAAGATTATTGAAGAGCACTCGTAATTCGACATCATTTCTCTCCCTCTGGCCCGACCATTGATTATCCAGTTCTAACCGTATTTTTAGGCACAATCGCCTCTTTACTTCACCACACTTACTCTTGCAGAGGATGTATTCCCCTGTACCGCCTCGTTATACATATCGAACCCGGTCGCCGGCGGAATCGCGGCGTTGCCGGGCCTAGTGACCCGCCAGACCTGATACAAAGTCAATTCGCCTTGGGGCTGTAGCTTAGCGACGCGGACGATGCGGTCCGGGAAGCGTTGGGTTTCCTTGATGTTGGCCCAGTAGCTGTCCTCCTTGGGCTGGATCTTGGCGTCGGCCAGATAGGTCTGGTCGTTTTCCTGGCCTTCCGCCAAGCTGGGGATGCCGTCCTCGATTACCACGAACTCGCTGCCGGGGGCAGGGCGGCCGGCGTCGGCGGTGCGTTTGACGCGGACTTCGCTAACCACCACATCACCGGGTTTCAAGGCCTGGCTCATGTCGAACAGTTCGCTGCCCTTGGCGGTGATGCGGCGGAAGCTGCGTTGTACATCAAGGCCCGCGGCGCGGGCGGCGACGGCTTGATAGGGCACTTCGACCGCTACCGTGGCGCTGGCGATTTCGTCGGCATTGAGCTCGCCGATGCGGATTTCGCTCAGATCGGGGCTGTCGCCGAATTGGCTGAAATTGCCCAGATAGCCGCCGGGGATGCGTGCCAAGTTGCCCAGCGCGAAGCCGTTCTTGGTGCTGGCGGTGAGGGTGCGGGCTTTCTGTTTGCCGGCCGTCGCCGCTTCCTTGCTGAGCAGTTCGCGGCTGTTGAAGATCACCTGGGCGGTGTCGTAGGTCGAGGTCCAGTAGCCGTTTTTCTGGGTTTGCAGCAACCAACGTTTCAGCTTGGTTTCCAATTCCGGCGGCAAGGCCTGGGCGTCGTTCAGCGTGCCCAAACCAGAGGAAATCAGGCTGGGCAGGCCGAAACCGAAGCCGAGTTGTTTATATAGCTCGCCCCGATTTTGCTGGTAATTGGCCGGGTCGATGGCTTCCAGGGCTTGCTGCAAGCGCTTGGCCAAGTTGGTTTTCAGCTGCGGCTGGTCCTTGAACTGCTGGTTGAAGCTGTGCCAGCTTTGTTTTTCGTAGGCCATGAATATGCGCAACGCAGCGACCAGATCGGCCGTTCCGGCATTGGCATCACCGGCGACCTTGGCGACGAAATCGGCCTGTTGTTGCCACGGCGACTGATAGCCGGTGCCGGTCAAGGCAAAGCCGGCCAGCGCGAAGCCGTCGAGCGGGATATTGCCGTTGGCCTGGGTTGCCAGCCATTCCGTGCCTTTGTAATAGGCGCTGTTGACACCTTCCAGTTGCAGGTCGTTGGCGTATTTCAAGGCTTGCATGGCGATCAGGCTCACCGGCAGGCTGGCTTCGCTGTCGCCGGGCCACAGACTGAAACCGCCGTCGGCCTTCTGGTTCTGGATCAGCTTGCGTATGCCCAGCGCCGCGTTTTGCTTGGCGCGTTTCAAGGTGTTTTCCAGAGGTCCCAATTGCTCGGGTTTCAGGCCGGCTCGCTCGATCAGATCCAGCAGCACCAGATTCGGCACGGTGCTGTGCGCCAGCTGTTCGGTGCAGCCGTAAGGGTATTGCACCAGCATTGCCGCCGCTTGCAGCGAGGCTCCCAGCAAGCCGGAATTGACGCGGACGCTGACTTGGCGCGGCGTAGCCTCGGCAGGCAAATCGATACGCAACAGATTGTCCTGCTGGCTGCTGCTATAGACTTGCGGCAGCGCGGCGGCTTTTAATGGAATCTCAAATTCCTCTGCACCGCCGACCCGGACATTCGCCGGCGCGCTCAAGCCGACCTTAAAGGCCGCCGTGCCTTGGCTACCATTTGTGGTCAGATGCAAGGGCCACAATTGTTCGGCCTTGCCGGCCATTTCGGCTTTCGGTGCTATCTCTCCACTCTGTAATTGCAAGGTATCAGGCAAACCAATGTTGCCCGCCAGTTTTACCGGCTCGGCCAGATGGTTGGTCAGCTTCACGGCCAATTCCACTTCATCGCCTTGCCGCAAGAACTGCGGGCCGACCATGTCTACCGCCACGTCCGTGACGCTACGAAACTGGCCGGTTGTTTCGCCGATCCGTCCGTCCTTGTCGCTGGCGACGGCGGTGACCAGCCATTCGGTGATGTTGGCCGGCATCTCGACATCTATGGTCGCAATACCGTCGGCATCGGTGATCACATGCGGAAACCAGCCGGCGGTGTCGCGCATGGCTTTCTTCGCCAGCTTGCTCTGGCTTTTCAGGGCGTTGAGCGCGAAGTTGGGTTTACGCAGCAAGTCGGCGTAACCGTAGCCTTGCAGGTCGTCGGAATAGTAAGTCGACAGGTTGCTGCGTTGCAGAGGGTAGAAAAAGTCGAAGATGCCGGGACGGAATTCGGCCTGCACCGCATACACGGCGCGGTCGACGATGGACACCGCCAATTCGGTATTGGCTGATGGGCTGCCGTCGGCGCGTTTCACTTCCAGCTTGACTTTGGTGGGTTTCAAGGGTTCGGTTTCGGCTTTTTCCGGTTGGATGGCGATTTGCAGGCGCTTCTCCTTGGGCACGATTCTAAATCCTAAGGTTTGCTCCTTGTATTTGCCGCCGGCCACCGGCACCGTGACGGTGTGGTAAAAGCCGGTGCCGTATTCGGGCTTGGCGGTGACTTCGAACCAGCGGCTGCGGCCTTGCATTTGGCTGCCTCGGCTGTCGAACAAGCGGGAGCCGGCCACGGTTTCCCAGACCGGGCCGCTCTCGTTGTTACCCCAGGCTTTGGGCAGCAAGGCGAAGACCTTGGCTTGCTCGCCGGGGCTGAGGATGGTGGTCGGCGTGTACAACTCCAGTTCCGGATTGTCGGCCACCGCTTCGCCGCCGCTGCCGGCCACGATCAAAGTGCTGGGCTGGGAGCTGGCGGGATGGTTCAGGCTGCGGCCATCCAGAGTTTCCAGGCGGGCGACAGCGGTGAGCCGGCCGAATTCTTTCAAGGCCGGAATCGTCAATCTCTGCTGGCCGCGCTCGTCGGTGGCAAAATCCAGCTTCACCAGGTTGCGCTTAGCCGTGCCGGGTTGTTCCAGCATCACGTCGACTACGCCGCCGGCCTTAGGCGCAGGCTTGCCATCGCTATAGTTGGATTGCAGCAGCAACTGCAAATCCTGATCGCCGACCGCCGCCACGGTTTTGTTGAAGCTCAGCGCCGGCTGGGCTTCCGACAGGGTGGCGTAAAGATTGTCGGTCAGGATTGCCATGCCGCCGCTTTGATCTTGGGCGCGCACCATCAGCGTGTATATCCACTCCTGATCGGCTTTTTCCTTATCGCCCGCCGGCACGGTGAACTCGAAACTGCCGTCGCCGTTGTCGTCCAGCTTGGCGGCGGTTTCCCAGGGATTGCTCAGCTCGGCGGCTTGCCGCTCTTCGATGGAGCTGAACAGCCGTTGCGGCTGGGTCAGGGGCGCGGCGGATTTGACCGCGCCGAAATAGTCGTTGCCTGCCGCCAAACCGGCGCCGGCCTCCATGACGAACTGCGGTGCCTCGAACTTTTTCCGGTACAGGAACACCTCGAATTTGACGTTCTGCGGCACGCCGCCGCTGTAACGCTTGGCGCGGAATTTCAAGTTGAACGGCTGGCCGGCTTGTACGACCGGACTTCTATCCAGCCATTCCAGGTAAAAGGTCGGCTTGATGTAATCGCGAACCCTAAATTCGCCGCCGTAGGCCTTGTGGTCGATCTCGGCCAACAGGCGGTACAGGCCGGGCGTCTGGCCTGGATCGAGGTCGAAGCTGCCGGAGAATGAGCCGAAATCGGTCAGCGCGGTTTGGCCTTGCAGGCCGGTGGCGTTGCCGTCGGCTCGGATCAGCGAGACGTCGGTTTGCCGGGACTGGAATGCCGGAATTTTCAACTGCCCGTCCTGCAAATTGCGGACGATGCCCTTGTAATAAAAGGTCTCGCCGGGCTTGAAGATGGGCCGGTCGGTGAGGACGAATACCGAGTCGTCCTTGGCCTGGGTCGGCAGGAAATCAGTAGCGGTCAGCGCGGTGCGCACCGCTTCACCGGGCTTGGCGGCGGGCGCGTCGACCCGGACTAGCAATTTGCCGTCCAGTACGCCTTCGGGGTTTTTAAAGCTCAGTTCGCCGGCGGCGTTGGTGGCTTCCGGTACGGCTTGCCAGCGGCCGCGTCCGTCGCGGTAGCTGACCTTGGCGTTGGCGACGGGTTGCAAGTCGCGGTTGATCGCCCGCACCAATAACTGTTCGCTGGATTGCTTGATCTGGATACTTAAGCTGCTGACCTGGATCAGGCATTGGGCTTCGGTCTTGCCTTGCACCGCTTGCAGCAGATAGATGCCGTCGGGTAGCGGTTCCAGCGCGATTTGCCGGGTTTTGTAGCGTTGCTCGCTCCAGGTATCCTGGCCGAACCACCAGCCTAAATCTTGAGTGGTTTGGCCGTTATGTTGCAAATCCAGATAGTTTTCCTTGACCACCTGAAAACCCGAAGGCGGGGCGACCAGAATCTGCTGAGGCACCGACACTAAAGGCTTTTCGGTGACGGTCAGCACCGAGCCGCCGAAGTTGGTTTCCTTCAAGGATTTGCGGAATTCGACATCCAGCATGCCGCGAAACAGTTTCAGCGGCGATTGCGCGGCGTTCAGGCCCTTGGCGAAATAATGGCCGGGATTCAGCTCGCTGACCGGTTGTTCGTAGCTGCGGCTGACGTTGAACTGGCCGTCCAGGAAGGTTTCCAGGTTATTGGCCTTCAGTACCCGGATCATCATGGGTTGGTCGGTGAGGGTGTAGTCCAGGCGGATGTTGGGGGATTCCGTGTTGCTGAAGCTGCGTTCGGCGGTGAGGTAGAAGGGGCTGCCGGCGTTGGCGCTTAGCGGTATTAGCAGTGTCGTGAGCAGGATTAGGTGGCTGATGATTGCTGTCAGGCTGTTTGGGTTTTGTGTCGCTACCGCGACGGTTTTGTTTATGTCGGTTCGCGGACCGACAACCGCGATACTTTCTTTTGCGTCGCCAAAAGAAAGTATCCAAAGAAAAGGCGACCCGGACGCCGCTTTGTTCACTCGGTACATCCCTGTACCTCGCCCTTCGGGTGCTGCGCATGCAAATCGGCTATCCTGCCGATTTGTCCTGCGCGCCGAAGCTTTTGGCGAGGGTCGGCAGAAGGGGCTTCCCAGCCCCTCCGCCGACGAGCGGCCTCCCTGCCGCACCCCTATCGGGCTGATCCCGCCAAAAGCTCCGGTGCTCGGCGCGGCATACGGGAGAAAACCCTCCCCAAACTCAGGGTTGGCATTGGTAACATTGATTTTCATAACTAAATTTTGCTTACGCATTTCCCTGCCTCCGATATTCATTTGGAGTGTCATTGCTGTTTTTTATGGCGCTTTTTTTGAGCACGACGAATATCTGTAACATATCGACGAAAACTCGAGTCAGAGGATGGGATATGCAGCGAGCCAAAACGAGGCAGTACATAAGGTGAGCTATTTCCTAACAAAAATAGTAAATAGGTTTTTCCTGCTTCTAAAAGTATTGGACATCTGGCGTGAGGCTCTTGAGTCGAGTCTGTAGCCCCCTGAATAATATCACCGGACTTTCCAGTGCCCTTTAAAACCTCCACTATTCGGCCTTCAAAATCGAAATTGGGTGCATACCAACTTTCATTAAGCGGCTTGCTGTAGTTCACCGTCTCGACGTTGACGACATAAATTTGGTCGTATTCTTTTAATTCTTCTAACGGAAAAGATGGCAGAGAACCTAAAGATTTACAGGCAAAACTGTTATTCGGCCAGGACACTAAAGCCAGTACCGATAAACATATGACAGTGGTAAGTGTGGCGGTTGTAATCCCGTTTGCCGCGCCGAGCACCGGAGCTTTTGACGAGAACAGCCCATCAGGGGAGCGGCAAGGATGCCGCTCGTTTTCGGAGGGCCACGGATGGCCCTTCCGAAAACCCTCGCCAAAAGCTTCGGCGCGCAGGATCAAAGCGGCATCCGGGTCGCCTTTTCTTTGGATACTTTCTTTTGGCGACGCAAAAGAAAGTATCGCGGCTGTCGGTCCGCGAACCGACGTTAAAAAAAACGTCGCGATAGCGACACCCTCTACAAACAGCCGATTAACAACTAAAAACCATCCCAAAATCAGTTTCATTTCACCACCTCCTGCGCCACCAATTTCCCCTCCAAACTCACTTCCGATCCCCCGGAAACCCTCCCCGCATAACTAAAAATCGGCAAACTAGCAAACAACTTATCCCCATCCTCCCTCATCGCCGCCTTGGCCTTCTCGTAATCCTGTTGCCAGCGCGGGGCGAACTCGTTGGCGTCCTTGGCATTGCCGGCGCCGCCGGCCAGGAACAGTTCGCGGATGCCGGCGCCGGGGTTGACGAAGGTCATCAATTGCGAGGATTCGAGGCGCTGTTTGTCGCTACCGCGCTGCCAATCCAGCGGGCTCAATGATTGATGGGCGCAGGCTTCCTTCATCCGGGTCAGCAAACCTTGGGAGGTGGCGGCCAGGAACACGCTGCCGCCGGCGCATTCGCTGCTGAGTTCGGCGTTGCGCAGATATTGTTGATAAGCCTGGCTGGTTTGCGGCTGGTTCGGATTGGCAACGATCACGCCGACGGCGCCGCGCGGATTGTCGGCGTCGAAGTCCCAGACCACGGCCAGTCCGCCGGGTTCTTGATTCGGCGCGGCTGGCGACGGGCCTTCCTCGGCGAATTTGCGCCAGTCGTCCGCGGTCAAGGTCGGCGGGAGTTGGATGCTCGCGGCGGCGGCGGCGAAGGCGTCGTGCGGTATGCTGGCCAGTACGCCTTCGAACAATTTGTCGTGCAACTGCTTGCTCCAGGGGCCGGACGGCAGCGACAAGGCGCCTAGTTTGCCGTCCTTGAGATCGAAATCAAATTGAGCGTCCAGGTTCGGCGAACCGGTCAGTACCGGCAGCAAATTGGCGATGAAGGCTTCGGCGCGGACCGTCAGGTTCAGCGGGGCGGAAGAGTGGTTATAAAGCGGATCGACGCTGTCGATCACGTTGAGCAAGGCCTCCAGGCTTTGCGCCAGATAAAGGCGATGCTGATATTCGGTCAGGAAAAATTGCTGAAAACCGATTTTCATTTCCAGGATGGGCTCGGACAGTTTAGCGATGCGGTAACCGCTGCTGGCCAGTAATCCGGCCATCGCCGGTAAGGCTTGCTCGGCAAATTCGCTGTCGCCGCGCAGATAACTCAGCACCCAGCCGCGGTTGCCGTGCGCCATGTCGTAATGCAGTTCGGCGTTGGCGGCGATGGCGTCGCGCAGCAGGTGAGCCAGAAACTCGCCTTGCAAGCCTTGAAGATTGAGCTGTTCGGCCTTGACTTTCAGGCTTTGCAGCAGCCCGAAAAACAGGCCCCGCGAGAAGCGGTTGTCGACCAGGGTCTTGATTTGTGGCTGGTTGTCCCACCAGGCCAGGAACGTTTCGCCCTGGTTGAAATACAGCGTAAAGGCCACCGGATGCTTTTTGATATACCAGGCGGCCTGGCGCGGGCAATCGGCGGGGCGCTGTACCTCGGACGATGCGACCGTGGCGGAAGCGATGTCGCCGCCGCTCAAGGCCGGGCAATGTTCGTCGCCGGTTGGTGGTTCATCGCTGCTGCCGATTCTTGAGCCGGACGAGTCGAGGTCCTGATCATCGGCGTCCCGCAGTTTCACCGTCAGATCGAGCATCGGCAAATCGGCGCGCAGCATGCCGCTCAAGGGTGCTTTCGATAACTGGCGATAGGCGACGATGCCGGCGGTGGCGGTCAGGGCAACCGCCACCGAGATCACGATCAGGCGTTTTGAGGGCGTAAGCGGTTCCATTCGTAGACTCCAAGGAAATAAGGATTTTCGGCGCGGGGTATCCACACGGGGTCGGGCGATTCCAGCAATTCGCTGATGCGCACCACCCGTACCTGGGCTTCGTCGCCTTGCGCGCCATTATGGTAGACGGCCAGATTTTCGGAGCGGCCGGCGGCGAATAGCATCAAGTGATAGGGCTCGTCGTTCTGTAAGGGTTTTTGATAGACCAGCAGGTCGCCGCTGCGGGCGGATTCCAGCTCGCGGGATTTCAGGCGGAAGTTGTAGCCGATCAGGGTTTCGGCGTCGGCGAAATGGCCGAAACGCGGCTTTCCTTTATCTAAACCTGTTTGCCAAATCTGGGGATATTGGGGAAACAGTTGCCTGGCCTGCTCGGACAGGGACGGCAGATTCAGCTTGGCCGGAATGCCGATTTTGGCGGTGCGTTCGGCGTCGCGTTGTTCCAAGGCGGTGCGGTAGGCGAAGCGCACCAGTCCCGCGCAATCGCGCTGCTTGGGTTCCCACAAGGGGCTGAGCTTTTTGGCTTGTAGTAGCGCGACGTTGGTAGCCGCCTGCCGCAATGCGGTTTCGTCTTGCGGCGACAAATAAGCTATCTCTTCGCCGCCATCCTCGCCCTCGCGCACGGGTTCGTGCTTGATGTATTCCTTCACTTCAGCCGGCATGTCGCGCTCGGCGTCCTGGCCGGGCACGTAGATTTTCGCCGGTTGGCGGTTGCCCTGGATCACCACGTAGGCGAAGGTCTTGGTTTCGCCGGGCCTGGCCAGCGGTTTCTGTATCCGGCGGCGGCTTTCGGTGGGCAAGCCTTCGTCGAGTATGATGTCCAGATTGGCCAGGGTATGCTGCACCGCGCCGCCCGGCCAGTAGTTGCTGTCGATGCGGAACACGCCAACCGGAGGGGCGGGATGTACATATAAATAAGGCCCGTAGCCGGGTTGGTCGAAGTTATCGCCGTTTTGGTTCAAGAAGAAAATGCCGCCGCTGGCCGAGTTGGTGTCGGCCCAATAGACGTGGCTGTTGTCCGGTTCGTAAATGTGCAGGTCGGTGTAAACGCCGTCGGTATCGCTGGTCAGCACCACTTTCAGAGGGATAGGCGAAATCACCGCATCTACGGTAGTCGAGACCTTGGCGGCGCCGGCGCTGTTGGCGCATTCGGCGATCACGGTATTCTTGCCCTTGGCGGCCGGAAAAGCCCTGGCGAAACTGCCGTTAGCGTTGCGCACGTAATAGCGCACGCCGTTGATGTTGACGATGATAGGATCGGCGGCGGGATCGGAACAGGTGCCGGCCACGGTGATCTGCATCGCGCTGGTCCAGCCGCCGGCCGGTTGGCTCAGCGTCATGGTCGGCGGCGCGGACGCGGTTTGCGGCGGTTTTTGCTGGCCGCGCCGAGCCAGTATGTCCGGATCGTCGCTAGGGGCTGCGGAAACCAGTATGGGAAAACCCAACAGCAGCGCAGCGCAGAGTCCAAGCCGTCGGCCGGAAAATAGGTTAAATATCCGCATCAAGGCCTCCGATTTCCGCTGTGGGGATGTTTTCGATGGCCGAAATGTAGCAATGAAATGAGCTAACGGCAAATCTGTCGGACTTTCCAGGGTGGATAAACATAGTTGGATCTGCCTGCCTGCATGGTAAATTGGCCAGTGAGCGGCTATGCTTCGCGATAAACCACACTTCCGATCATCCCTGCCTAGGAGTTTTGCCGTGGCCGATTTTTTCAGTTTTATCGTGTTTATTCTCCTTGTAGTGGCGATGACGCGACAGAATCGCCACCAGAACGAAATCACCCGGACGCTGCGGAAAATAGAGGATGCGCTTCGCGAGGATCGCAAGCTGTTGAGGGAATTTTCGAAACGGTCTTCCGCGCCGGTTGCGGAAGCGCCGCAACCGGCAATATTTCAGCCTCAAGCGTCCAGCATAGAGCGAGTGCTGTTCGAGAGTCCGCCGCCAGCCGCCATCGAACCAGAGCCTAGGGCCGAAGAAACCGTCACGGAAGCTATCATGGAATCCGCCGCCGAACCGGCCCCGGCTATTGCACCCGAAAACCCTTGGGCCAAAGCCGATCGGCAACCCGCCGAACCCAGCCGCTTCGAACTGGCCGCCAAGCAAATCCTGCGGGAAATCTGGAACTGGATCATCGTCGGCGAAGGCCATAGGCCGGAAGGCGTGGCGATGGAATATGCGGTGGCCAGCAACTGGCTGCTACGGATCGGTGTGTTGATTCTGGTCACCGGTATTGGCTTCTTCCTGAAATACTCGATAGACAACGGCTTGCTCGGCGAGCAGGCGCGGGTGGCGCTGACGGTGTTGGCCGGGGTGGGGATGATCATCGGCGGCGTAAGGCTGGTTGGCGGCAAGTATCATTTGTTCAGCCAAGGCTTGCTGGGCGGCGGTATCGCGGTGCTATATTTCAGCGTGTTTGCCGCCCATAGCTTTTACCATCTAATAGAGGCCTATCCGACCTTTGCCTTGATGATATTGGTCACCGCCTGCGCGGCCACATTGGCGATACGTTTGGATTCGATGTTGGTGGCGATTTTCGCCATCGTCGGCGGCTATTGCACGCCGATTCTGCTGTCCACCGGCCAAGTCAATTTCCCAGGGCTGTTCAGCTACATGCTTTTGTTAGGCGTTGGCATCCTGGCCGTCAACTGGTACAAACAATGGCATTTGCTGAATTTTTTGGGCTTTTTCTTCAATTACCTGCTGTTTTTCGGGGCTATGCAGAAATACGAAGTTGGCTATTTTTGGCAGGTACTGCCGTTTTTAACCGGCTTTTTCGTGCTGTATTCGACCACGGTGTTTCTATTCTGTCTGGTCAGCCGGACTAAGTCGACGCTGCTGGATTTGCTGGCGCTGATCGTCAATGCCGCTATCTTCTTCATGACGGCCTACGATCTGATCGACGACGCTTACGGGCAAATCCGGACGGCCCTGTTGACCGTGGCGCTGGCGGCGTTTTATGTAGTCCATGTCTATTACTGTCTGGCGCGGCGGGTGGCGGACCGCGAGTTGCTGGTCAGTTTTATCGGCCTGGCGTCCTTCTTCGTCACCATTACCTTGCCGCTGCTGCTGTCGAACCAATGGATTACCGTCAGCTGGTCGTTGCAGGCCTTGGTGATGCTGTGGATGGCCGGCAAATTGCGCAGTGCGTTCTTGCGGCAGGTGGCCTATCTGCTATATCTGATCGTGCTGGTTCGCTTCTGTTTCATCGATTTGCCCGGACAATACGGCATGGCGATGGACGGCGATCAAGCATTCGGCGACTTTCTGCTGGGTTTGCTGGAAAGGGTGATCAGCTTCGGCATCCCGATTGCCTCGCTGGCACTGGCCTTTAGATTGATCGAAAAACCGGTGCCGGCTTCCGAACTGGCCTGCGAAGCCGGCAACGACGTACCGTTGTGGCTTAAGGATAATTGGTTGTTACAAGCCATACTGATAGCCGTCGCCGGCATGCTGTTCGTGGTGCTGCAATTGGAGCTTTACCGTAGCTTCGGCTATCTGTATCCGCCGCTGCAACTGCCGGTACTGACGCTGGTATGGCTGGCGATGAGCTTGCTGTTGCTGCTGCGTTATCTAGCCGCGCCCGGCGTGTGGTTGCTGCAAGCCTTGCGGCTATTTCTGATTGGCGTGTTAATCAAGCTGCTGCTGTTCGACCTGCCGTCCTGGGACATCGACCTGGGACGGATAGCCTATGACGATAGCGTCTGGACCTTGCGCTACGGCGGCGCTTATTCCTTCCAATTGGCATTGATGCGCTTGCTGGATTTCGCGGCCATCATAGGTTTTCTGCTGTTCGCGTTCCGCCGTTTGTCGTCCGTCGGCGAAGAGGCCGGCAACATCCGGCAATGGCTGGGCGGTGCGGCGTTGGCCTTGCTGTTCGCCTTCCTGAGCCTGGAAATCAATTCCTTGCTGTATCAATACGTGCCTGGCCTGCGCTCCGGCGGCGTGTCTATCTTGTGGTCGCTGTTCGCGTTGAGTCTGGTTTTTGCCGGCATCAAGCGCCAAGTCTCGGCCTTCCGCTTGACCGGTTTGGCGCTGTTTGCCTTGGTGGCCTGGAAGGTGTTTTTCATCGATCTGGCCCGCCTGGAGCAGATTTACCGTATCGTGGCCTTCATCGTGTTGGGCATGCTGGCGCTGGGCGGCGCGTTTTTCTATATGCGCTATCAACAAACCTTTATGGGCAATACTGCCGACGAGAAAACCTCATGATTGCCAAAATAGCATTGATTGCCGGCCTGTTTCTAATCCAAGCCATCGCCGCGGCCACGTCGGACGATGGGCCAAGGTATCGGTTTAGCCGGTCGGTTATCTGGCAGGATGGCGGACAGCAAAGCTTGCTGGCCGTGCCCTTGGATAGCGCAGTCTATGCCGCCAGCGCAGTGGATTTCCGCGACTTGCGCCTGATCGATCAGAATGGCGTCGAGATACCCTATCTGTTGCAAAAAATCGCCGGCAGTAAAACGCTGGTCCAGCGTTTGCCCAGCCGGAGCGAAACTAAAGGATTGGAAAAAGTCGACGAAGACGGCATCGTTATCAGCGTCAACTTGGACAAAGACGCCGCCAACGCCGACGGTTTGACCGTGGTCACGAGCCA
>JAJRDU010000141.1 GCA_028748685.1 Methylococcaceae bacterium | reverse complement strand
CAGGGCCGAGCGCATTGCTCAGCAGGTTTTCCACGTCGACCTTGTCGAAGCGGTATTGGGCCCCGCAGAACTGGCAATCGACTTCGATGTCGTCGCGCTCCTTCAGGATAGCCTCAAGCTCGGACCTACCCATTGCCGATAAAGTGCCGCCGATTTTTTGTCTGGAGCAGTTGCATTTGAATTCCACCACTTCAGGCTCATAGATTATGACCTTTTCTTCGTTGAATAGGCGATACAACAACTCCTCGCAGTCCAAGGTCAGAAGCTCGTCAGCGGTGACGGTGTTGGCCAGCATTTCGATACGCCGCCAGTCGTTTTTATCCTTTTTTTCGCTGGGCAATTCCTGAATGAACAGGCCGGCCGCATGGGTCTTATTGGCGAACAGCCATAGACAGGTGTCGAGTTGTTCGGATTGGGTGAAATAGGTTTTCAGCACCTCGGCCAAGGTATTTTCGGCGACGCCGACGATGCCCTGATAAGGTTCGGCATTGTCCGATTCCACGGTCAGCACCAAACGACCGCCCTCGCCCACCATCTCTCTCAAGTTGGCACCGGAGACGTTGGCTTCGCTACGGACCAGCCCTCTGATCTTGCGGTCGTTGCTGGATTGGGCCACCAAGGCGGTCAGTTCACCGCTACCCTGAATCTGCATGATCATCGCGCCCTTGAATTTGATGGTGGCGGAAAGCAGCACCACGGCGGCCAGCGCCTGTCCCAATTGCGAATCGACGGCGTCGTTGACCAGAACCTGATGCTGTTTGGCCTGCTGCCAGCTGTCCCGCAGGCGCACCCATTCGCCGCGCACTCCGTGTTCTTCAAATAAAAAGCGTCTCAGGCAATCTTGTTGTTTCATGTTTTTTAAGGCTAGTCTCAAGCGGGGAGACGATTATAATCCGCCCAACCGCATCATTCGACTTCCGATCACCGCTTATGAGTTTTCTATTTAAAAAAACCGCCCTGCCAACCACCGCCCAAGCCCTGCTAGGAAGGCAACAAGCCATGGTGACCTCGAAGCAGCATTTCGTGACCGGCAACCCTATTGTGCCGCCTTTTCCGGCACATCTCGAGCAAGCGCTGTTCGGCATGGGCTGTTTCTGGGGCGCGGAACGCAAATTCTGGCAGCAATCTGGAGTATTCAGCACCGCAGTTGGTTATGCCGGCGGCTTTACGCCTAACCCGACCTATCAGGAACTCTGCACCGGCATGACCGGCCATGCCGAGGTGGTACTGGTGATTTTCGATCCGGCCCTGGTTACTTACCAAGATTTGCTGGCGGTATTCTGGGAAGCGCACAATCCGACTCAGGGCATGCGTCAGGGTAACGATGTCGGCACTCAATACCGTTCGGCGATTTATACCTTTAAAGACGATCAAGCTGTGGCCGCGGAATCCAGCCGCCAGCAATATCAGGCGCAATTGCATGGCGCCGGTTTGCCGGAGATCACCACGGAAATTCGCCCTGCCCCAACGTTTTATTACGCCGAGGACGAGCATCAGCAGTATCTAGCCAAGAATCCCATGGGTTATTGCGGCTTGGGCGGGCTGGGGATAGGCTTTGAAAAATCGGCCACTCTATAGAATACGCGGGATGTAACCTTATGCCGTTGAGCTAAGAACTGTAGGTGCGAATTCGCTACGCACTCTTACGAGTCATTCGCACTGTGGCCTTAAAGGTCGAATACCCTCAAGGACACAAGTAAATTCGACCCTACAGCCAGATCGAGACAAGAAAAACGCAAATATCATCGCGGCGGAAATTAAAAATTGACAACCGCTCCAATCCGCTTACAATAGGCTCCAGCTAGAAAATACGATTTACCTTTGTTTACCAATTCGACGTCTCTTTTGCAGTTCTTCGTCCTGTTCTTCATTCAGTAATTTCCACATTTACCAGCGTTACCCGCCTTATCGATTTAAGGCTTTTTATCTAAATTTTTTATAGGACTTACTATGTCTACTCTAACTACTGGCGTTGTTAAATGGTTTAATGCTGACAAAGGCTTTGGCTTTATCGAACAAAAACAAGGCCCCGATGTTTTCGTACATTTCAAAAACATTCTGAACCCCAACAACAGCTACAAAACGCTGGATGAAGGCCAACACGTCCAGTTCAAACTGGGCCGTGGCCCTAAAGGCCCGCAAGCCGAAGAAGTCACCATCATCTAAGGCTGATACGCCGCCCGCAACCATCCAACGGTGTTGCGGGCGGCATTCAAATTCCTCTTGCTATAAATCCCCGCGAAATCGCCGAGCTTTTTCGTTAGAAACATTCAGCCTCATTTCGTCGTCATCCCCAAATTCACCGCGATATGCGCCAATTCGGTCGTCGTATCCACCTGTAACTTTTTCTTGATTTGCGTCGCATAGTTTGCAACGGTCTTATGCCCCAGGCATAGCTGATCGGCGATCTTGTGTACCGTCAGTCCTTGCGCCAGCAAACCGAACACATCGAATTCGCGCGGTGAAAACTCGGCAATAATTGTCTGGTGATCGCTATGCTCATCCTCTTCGCCAGCCAGCTTGACCAACCCCCGCTCCACATAACATTGCCCTCGCATGATTGCCTCGATCGCCGCCGACAGAATTTCCGGCGCGCTGTTTTTGGTGATGTAGCCCTGGGCACCAGCATTGAGCGCGCGGCTCACGTAAACCTGCTCGTGATGGACGCTGAACACAAGGATCCGGGCATCGGCATCGCGTTGAACGATGCGGCGTATGGTTTCCAAGCCGCCTATGCCCGGCATGGACAAATCCATCACCAACATATCGGGCCGCAATTCCTGATACAGCTGTATCGCCTGTTCGCCGCGCTCGGCCTCGCCAATTACTTCGATACTGTCGCCGGCGGCCAACAGCATCCTGAAACCGGCACGCACCACGGCATGGTCATCGACCAGGATAATCTTGATTTTGTCTTTCATACGCCCGCCATGGATGGCTGAAATGCGACGACGGATTCCGCGCCGCGCAGTGGAATCCGCGCGGTAATCGTCATGCCCGCTCCGGGTTGCGACTGGATACTGAGTTCTCCGTCCAGGGATTTGACGCGCTCCTTGATACCCAGCAAGCCGAAACCCCGACTGATCGTTTTAAGATCGCAGCCCTGTCCGTCGTCCCGTACCTGGAGTTGCAACATAGGTTGCGGCTGATTCAAACTCTCCAGCGCGATGCTCACCCGCCGGGCGTGGGCATGGCGCAAGACGTTGGTCAGACATTCCTGAATCACCCTGAACACCTGGATGGTCACGGTCTTATCCAGATCGTCCACCTCGTCGCCGCAGGCTATCGTCAAATCCAGATCGGGATTGCGTTCCGACCAATGATTGACCATTTCTTCCAGCGTGGCCTTCAGGCCCAGTTCGGTCAATACCAAGGGATGCAGTTGCTGCATCATCGAGCGCACCACCAGCATCAGATGATCACAAATTTCGACAATAGAAGCGGTGATGGTGCCAGACATTTCGCCGCACTTCTCACAATCCCGTTGATCGGCGATCTCGCGGGCATCGGCTTGTCGTTTCGCGGCCGTCACGGCCATCACCTTGATGGCGGTCAGCGACTGGCCGAATTCGTCGTGCAACTCCTGCGACAGCCGCTGCCGCTCCTCTTCCTGTATCGCCAGCGAATGCTGGGTCAAGGCCCGGTTTTCCTGCTGGGCTTTTTCCAGCTCGACGGTCATGTGATTGATGGCCTTGGCGATACTGTCGAACTCCTGGGTCGAAAACGTCGGCAATTGTTGCCGGTAACGGCCGGTTTCGATGATCCGTAAGGCTTCGACGATAACGGCGATGGACTTCAAGGATTTGTTGAACACCAGATTTACCGCCAGAAAGGTCAGCAGGGTCAGCAAGGAAATCGAGGCGAAAAAAGCCACGCTTTCTTGCCAAACCTCGGTGATTTCGTCCAGCGGCTGGGGCTGAATGATTAGCGTCAGGAGTTGGCCATCGCGGGTTTTAAGCTGATGCTCCACCTGGGGATAATCGCCCTTCACCCAGCGGATGAACCAAGCGGGCGGCATTTCCTCCGGATGACTGGGCTGGCTCTCGCCGGCGAAGTGTATCCTTTCTCCGTCCGGTTTTTGCAACTGCATGCTCAGGTGCCGGGTTTGTTGCAAGGCGCTGAAGCGCGACAAATCGTCGGTCTTCTGAAACACCGGCCCATCGGCGACGCCTAGCGTAATCAACTGCAAGGCCAGATGCACCGAAGAATCCACTTCCTTCTCAACCGCTTTGCGCGCCTGCCAAATCGCCATTGCCCCACCCAGCACCAAAATACACAAGGCGGACAACAGAATACGAAAAATGATCTGATAACGGAGGCTCATGGCATATGGTAGTAGCTAAACTAAGCCATTATCGCCCTCCTGGCTCCCCGTCAGCCATAGGAAAAATTCTTTTTTTATGCCGACCTTTACGGCAACCGGAATCCATCCCGGCTCGTCGAACGGTCGACCAGCCTAGGTCTTGTTGATTCTTTTGGTTTTTAAGTCGTAAGACGTTGCCAACCTGATCATCAACACACCACCATAGGTCACCGCGCCAAACAAAAGAACGGCAACAACGAATTCGGCCGGAAGGATGCCAAACAGACCGGCAAGAAGTGAAAGACCTATAAGGAACTTACCGTAGAGCTTGATGGGTTTGTTCATTTTGCCGCCTAGACTGATTTCAGTCGGTTAGTGAGTGCGGCTTACTATAAAGCGTTATAATTTATTTACAATACAGCATAATATTGATTAATAATATCTTATTAAGAAACAATAAAATCCTCTCACTTGCCCGAGTCTTGCATCAAGTTTTTTGCCGAAAAAAATGGCGAATTCCCGTAGTCCTTTTCACAAGTTATCACACCCAAGATTGATAGGCTATAATCCGGCCATATCGCCTATCAACCACCCATGCATCCGCAAAAAGTCGACAGAAAGCGCACCGTCAAACTCGAAGACCTGCCGAACGTCGGCAAGGCCTGCGCCGGGGATTTGCGGCTGATCGGCATAACCAAGCCCGATCAACTAATCGGCCGCGATCCTTTCGAACTTTACGACCAACTTTGCCGAACCACCGGCAGCCGCCACGACCCGTGCATGATCGACGTCTTCATGTCGGTGGTCGATTTCATGAACGGTGGCGAACCGCGGCCGTGGTGGGCGTTTACCGAAGAACGCAAACGCTATTACCGGCGAAACAAAACCCAAGCAGGAGCGGCGCATGGCGCAAATCAAGATTTACGGGATTAAGGAACACTTGCAGCCTATCCGAGAACGATTGTCGGACACGATTCATGCGTGCGTGATGGAGGCCCTGCAATTTCCGGCCGACAAACGCGCCCACCGTTTTTTTGCCCTGGACAAGGCCGATTTCTTTTACCCGGAAGGCAGAACCGACGCCTACACCATCATCGAAATCGGCCTGATCTCGGGCCGTAGCATTGAAGCCAAAAAGAAACTGATCCGCCTGTTGTTCGACAACATCCGCGACCAGATCGGCATTGCCCATCAGGACATCGAAATCTGCATCCAGGAAAGCCCAGCGGAAAACTGGGGCTTTCGCGGCATGCACGGCGACGAGATTCGACTGAACTACAAAATAGACGTCTGAGATGAAAATCCGCCCCTATCAAAGCGAAGACCGGGACGCCGTGATCGCGCTTTGGGATGAATCCGGCCTGCTGCGTCCCTGGAACGATCCGAACCTGGACATCGAGCGTAAACTTACTGTACAGCCGGAACTGTTTCTAGTCGGCGTCGATGAAGAACAAAAAATCATCGCCTGCGCGATGGCCGGCTTCGATGGCCATCGCGGCTGGGTCAATTATCTGGCCGTCGCCCCCGGCAAACGGCGTTTGTCGCTGGGGCGGAAGTTGATGGAGGAAGCGGAACGCTTGCTGAAGGAACGCGGCTGTCCGAAGCTGAATCTACAGGTGCGCACCGGCAATCTGGAAGCGCTAGAGTTTTACCGCAAACTCGGCTACGTCCAGGACGACGTCGTCAGCCTCGGCAAGAGGTTGATTCGGGATCGGCCGGAGGAATAAGCCGTGAGCTTACAAGCTTACACCCATCAATACCATTCGGCGCATTACGCTAATGCGCCTACGCGGCTAGGCAGAACATAACGGGAATTTATATGAACTTGAATAATACGCTGCGAACAGGAATACGGCGCAATACCCGCTGGTTATTGCCCTTTACGGCCTTACGCCTGAATCGGGTTAACCGGCAATGGGACAGCTATGGAGTTAAATCTCCCCGGCTTAGCCGGGGGTTTACCCTCATTAATCGAGCGAAGAAAGCCGCTTGAATGACCGCCTCAGTTTGAATCGCACCCGTGGCTAACTTTCGATTCGCAAACAAATCTGTTGAGCAATGAATTTCCGGATCAATGTAGTTGTAAAACGTCAGCAATACTTCGCCAGCCTCGTCAGACGAGGTTTCCACCAAGCCACTACTCAACCAACGGCAAAATCAAATAATCCGTCCATTTCCGCTCGCCGCCGGCCTGCTCTTCGCTGGGCAACAGGGTTTCGTTCCAGCCGCCACCCAGGGCTTTTACCAACAGCACCGATGCGCTGAGCTGCTGGCCTTGTAGTTGCACGGCGGTTTGGCGGTTTGACAAGGCGGCAGTCTGGGCGGTCATCACATTGATGTAGCTGACGGTGCCGGCCCGGTACTGGTTGTTGGTCAGGGCCAGCGCCTGATCGGCGGCGGCGACAGCTTTGTCCTGCACCTGTTTTTCCTCTTCCAGGATGCGCAACGCGGCCAGATTGTCCTCCACTTCCTGAAAACCGGTCAGCACGGTTTGTCGATAGGCGGCGACGCTGGCGTCGTACGCATCAATATTCTGTTTGTACTGGGCGTTCTTCGCGCCGCCGTCGAACAGCGTCAGCGCCAGGCCGGCCGGTCCCAGCGCCCAGTAGCGGCGCGCCATCGTGAACAGCGTATCGGCGGTGGTGGACTGAAAACCGTTGGTCGCCGCCAGATTCAAGGTCGGGTAATAAGCCGCCTTGGCCACGCCGATCTGAGCATTGGCGGCGGCGATCTTACGTTCGGCGGCGGCGATGTCGGGGCGGCGTTCCAGCAATTCCGATGGCAGGCTGACCGGAATCCCCGGCGCTTGCACATCCAACGGCGTCGGCGCCAGACTCAGTTCCGCCGGTGTTTTACCTATCAATACCGCAATCGCATGTTCCAGCTTGGCGCGCTGTACACCCAGATTGATGGCCTGGGCGCGCACAGTTTCCAGCTGGGTTTCGGCTTGCACCACATCGGCCTTGGCAACCACGCCGACGTTATACCGGTTCTTGGTGATTTCCAGGGTTTTATCGTAAGCGGCCACGGTTTCGTCGAACAGCGCCTTTTGCGCGTCCAGCACTTTCAATTGAAAATAATTGTCGGCCAAGGCCGCCTGGCTGGACAGAACCAAGGCATGCAAGGTGGCGGCGCTGGCCTGGGCATTGTCGGTGTTGGCTTCGACTTGGCGGCGAACGCTGCCCCATAAATCCGGTTCCCAGGCGACATTGACCGCCTGGCCGAACAGATTCCGCACCCCCGCCACCGCGACGCTTTGGCCGGTGGCTGCCTTGAAGCGGTTGAAGGTGCCGGTCAGCGTGGCCACAGGCAGCAAGGACGACTGGGCGGATTGCACCAGATGCTGGGCCTGGCGGTATTGCGCCTCGGCCTGAATGATGGATTGATTGGCGGCGGCGACCTGCTCCTCCAGCTGGTTGAGCCGGGCGTCGTTGAAGATTTCCCACCATTTGCCCGGCAAGCCGCTATCTCTGGGCTGAGCCTGTTTCCAGCCTTTGACTTCCTTGAACTCGGCGGACACGTTTGCTTCGGGGCGAACATAATCCGGTCCGACCATGCAGCCGGTCAGTTGTGCGGTTAACAGCGTATAAATCAGAGGACGGGTAATGCGAAAACTCATGCAAATCTCGGAAACAGTTAAACGGGGTTGCCAGCTTGGTACGCGGCACGGTTAAAAAACCGGCCGTGTAACCAGAGCCGGAAACGATCCAGGTAAAGATACACCACCGGGGTAGTATACAGCGTCAGCATCTGGCTGAAGATCAAGCCGCCGATGATGGCGATACCCAGCGGCTGGCGCAGTTCCGCGCCGTAACCGCTGCCCAGCGCCAAGGGCAGCGCGCCAAATAGCGCGGCCAGCGTGGTCATCATGATCGGCCGAAAACGCAGCAGACAGGCTTGAAAGATCGCTTCGCGTGAATCCAGGCCCAACTCACGTTCAGCCTGCAAGGCAAAATCTATCATCATGATGGCGTTTTTCTTGACGATGCCGATCAGCAAAATCACGCCGATCACCGCGATGATGCTGAATTCGGTGCCGCACACCATCAGGGCCAGCAGCGCGCCGACGCCGGCCGAAGGCAAGGTGGAGAGGATGGTCAAGGGATGCACCAGACTTTCATAAAGCATGCCCAGCACGATGTAAATGCTAAGCAAGGCGGCGAGCAGCAACCAGGGTTGGTTGCGCAGCGATTCCTGAAAAGCCTTGGCCGAACCTTGAAAGCTGCCTTGTATCGCATTCGGCACGCCAGCGTCGCGCATGGTTTGTTCGATCAAACGCGTCGCCGTCGACAGCGAAGTACCAGGCTTAAGATTAAACGACAGCGAGGTGGCGGCGAACTGGCCCTGGTGGTTGACGGACAGCGGCGTATTGGTCGGCGCGAAACTAGCCAGCGCCGATAACGGCACCTGGCGGGCGGATTGTTGTTCGCCATTTGGCATACGGCTACTGGGGACGCTGATATGAACCTGATTCAGGGCTTCCGGGCTTTGCCAATACTCGGGCGCCAGTTCCATCACCACCCGGTACTGGTTAAGAGGGTTGTAGATCACCGAAACCTGGCGCTGTCCAAAGGCGTCGTTGAGGCTGGCGTCTATCATCGCCTGTGTCACACCGTAACGCACCGCCATGTCGCGGTCGACCACCAAGCCGATCTGCTGGCCCTTTTCCTGCTGGTTGGAGCTGACGTCGCTGAGTTCCGGCAATTTGGACAGCGCCGCCTGAACTTTCGGCGTCCATTCCCGCAGCAAGCCAAGATCGTCGGATTGCAGCGCATAGTCGTAGGAACCGAACGAGGGCCGGCCGCCGATACGCAGCTCCTGGGCTGGAAACATGTGTAGGCCGGCGCCGGGAATACGCTTGACCTTATCCTGCAAACGATCCATCACCTGTTCGATGGGATCGCGTTCGTCGTGCGGTTTCAACACCACGAAAACCCTGGCGCTGTTGGTGCCGGTGCCGGCGCCGCCAAAGCCGGCGACATTGGCGACTGCCGGGTCCTGCCGCAACAATTCGGTAAATTCGTAAAACTTCTTCTGCAAGGCCCAGAACGAAGTGCCCTGATCGGTTTGCACCTCGCCGAGCAGGCGGCCGCCGTCCTGAGTCGGAAAAAAACCTTTGTCGATCACGGCATACAGATAAAAATTCAGGCCGATGGTGGCGAGCAGAATCACTAGCATGATCCGTCCGTGGCGCAATGCCCAGCGCAAACTGCGCTCGTAAAGACTCTGAATCCGATCAAAAGCCCTGCCTATGCCCAAATAAATACGCCCATGCTCCGCATCGCTTTCCTTTCCCAGCCAGCGCGCACTGAGCATGGGCGTAGCAGTCAGCGAAATCACTAGCGACACCAATACCGCAGACGACAAGGTCACCGCGAACTCCCGGAACAAGCGACCGACCACGCCGCCCATCAACAAGATCGGCAAAAACACCGCCACCAGCGACACGCTCATCGCCAGCACGGTAAAACCGACTTCCCTGGCCGCCAACAGCGCGGCCTTGAACGGCTTCACGCCTTTTTCGATGTGGCGACTGGTGTTTTCCACGACCACGATGGCGTCGTCGACCACGAAACCGGTGGCGATGCTTAGCGCCATCAGGGTCAGGTTGTTCAGGCTGAAGTTGAAGAAATACATCGCCGCGCAGGCGCCAAGAAGCGAAGCCGGCACCGCGATGATCGGAACCAGCGTCGAACGCAGATCGCGCAAAAACAGCAACACCACCAGAATCACCAGACCGACGGCGATCAACAAGCTGTGTTCGACTTCCTTGATCGAGGCCCGAATGGTCAACGACCGGTCGACGACCACGGATAGTTCGACACCGCTGGGAATGGCGGCGCGCAGTTGCGGCAACATGGCCTGTACCTGATCGACGGTCTGAATCACGTTGGCCAAGGGTTGTTTGCGCAGGATCAACAGTACCGCCGGTTTGCCGTTTTTCAGACCGGTATTGCGCAAGTCTTCCACCGAATCCACCGCTTCGCCGAGATCGGCGATGCGCACCGGGGCACCGTTGCGATAGCTGACAATCAGCGGTAGATAATCCTCGGCCTTGCGGGCCTGGTCGTTGGCCTGAATCTGCCAGCGTTGACCGCCATTTTCCAGCACGCCCTTGGGCCGAGTGATGTTGGTCTGGGTGATGGTGTTTCTGACGTCTTCCAGGCCGATGCCGTATTGGCTCAAGGCGTTGGGGTTCAATTCCACCCGCACCGCCGGCAGTGCCGCGCCACCTATCTGCACCTGGCCGATGCCGGGCAATTGCGAGATTTTCTGCGCCAAAACCGTCGAAGCGACATCGTACATCTGGCCACGGCCCAGACTATCCGAAGTCAGCGCCAGGATCAGGATCGGCGAGTCGGCCGGATTGTCGCGCCGGTACGTCGGGCGGTTGGGCATGTTGCTAGGCAAGAGGCTGGCGGCGGCATTGATCGCCGCCTGCACATCGCGGCAGGCGCCGTTGATGTCTCTATCCAGATCGAATTGCAGCGTAATTTGCGTAGAGCCCAGCGAGCTGCTGGAGGTCATTTCGGTAACGCCGGCGATGCGTCCCAAGGCCCGTTCCAGCGGCGTGGCGACCGTGGCGGCCATGGTTTCCGCACTGGCGCCGGGCAATTGCGCCTGGACATTAACGGTCGGAAAATCCACCTGCGGCAACGACGATACCGGCAGATTCAGGAAGGCCAAGGCACCGATCAAGCCGATGGCGATGGTCAGCAGCGTGGTCGCCACCGGCCGGTGAATAAACAGCGCCGAAATATTCATCACAAGTTCCCGTCGTTCTCGATGGATTCCTGCGGGTTAGGCTTGAGCCAGGCCGAAGTTCTTCGGGCCAAACTGTCCATCCACAAATAAATCACCGGCGTGGTGTACAGGGTCAACAGCTGGCTGAGCAGCAAACCGCCGACCATTGTGATCCCCAAGGGATGACGAAGCTCGGAGCCAACACCACTACCCAGCATCAAGGGCAACGCACCCAGCAAGGCCGCCAGCGTGGTCATCAGAATCGGCCGGAAGCGCAGCAGGCATGCCTGAAAAATCGCTTCTCCCGGCGGCAATCCTTGTTTACGTTCGGCTTCCAGCGCGAAGTCTATCATCATGATCGCGTTCTTCTTGACGATACCAATCAGCAGAATGATGCCGATGATGCCGATGATGCCTAAGTCGCCGCCGGACAAAATCAGCGCAAGCAAGGCACCGACACCGGCGGACGGCAGTGTGGAAAGAATGGTGACGGGGTGAATATAGCTCTCATACAGCACGCCCAGCACGATGTAGACGGTGACGATGGCAGCCAGGATCAGCCAAAGGGTATTATCCAGCGAGGCCTTGAAAGCCAGTGCCGCGCCCTGGTAGCTGGTGCGGACACTCAGCGGCAGGCCTATCTGTTGTTTGGCGCGTTCGATGGCGTCCACCGCGTTGCCCAGCGCATAGCCCTCAGCCAGATTGAAGGACAAGGTCGCCACCGGAAACTGGTCGAGATGATTGATGGACAGCGGCGTCGGCCGTTCCGACAGTTCGGCGATGGCCGACAACGGCACCTGGGTGCCGTTGCTGGACGGAATCCGCAAATCGTTGAGCGCTTCCGGACTGTTTTGGGCTTCCGGATCGACCTCCAACACCACCCGGTACTGGTTGGACTGAGTGAATATGGTCGATACCAGCCGTTGACCGTAGGCGCTGTAAAGCGCGTTGTCCACCGCAGCGGTCGTCACTCCGAGCCGGCTGGCGGTGCTGCGGTCGATGTTGACGTAAACCTGCCGGCCCTGATCCTGCACGTCGCTGGCGACGTCGGCAAACTCCGGCTCACCCGAAAGTTCGTCAACCAATTTGTGCGTCCAGTTGTTCAATTCCTCGATGTCGGCGCTTTCCAAAGTAAACTGGTATTGGGTACGGCTGACCCGGTTTTCCATGGTCAGATCCTGAACCGGCTGCAAATACAGCGTCACGCCGGCGAGTTCGTTCAGCTTAGGCTTAAGCCGGGCGATGACTTCGCCGACATTGATCTTACGATCGGCTTGGGGCTTGAGGTTAATTAGGAAACGGCCGGCGTTGGGCGTGGTATTGATGCCGTCGACGCCGATGAACGACGATAGATTGTCTACCGCCGGGTCTTCCAAAATGATTTTTGCCAACTTCTGCTGATGCTCGGCCATGGCCTCGAACGACACATTTTGCGGCGCCTCGGAAATGCCCTGGATGATGCCGGTGTCCTGAATCGGGAAAAAGCCCTTGGGGATGAATACATACAACGCCACCGTCAGCGCCACGGTGGCGAAGAACACGGCCATGGTCAAACCTTGCCGGCGCAACACCCATTCCAGCGTGCGGCCGTAGCCGGCGATCAGTTTGTCGAACCAGGTGTTTGGGATTGGAGAGTGGGGAGTAGAAAGTGGGGGGGCGGAATGGTCGACATTTGACGAGCCGCGCAGCAGCTTGGCGCACATCATCGGCGTCAGCGTCAGCGAGACGATGGCGGAAATCAAAATCGCCACCGCCAGCGTGATGGCGAACTCGCGAAATAGCCGGCCGACCACATCGCTCATGAACAGCAGCGGAATCAGCACCGCCACCAGCGAAAAGGTCAGCGAGATAATGGTAAAGCCGATCTGCTCCGAACCTTTCAAGGCGGCTTTCAACGGCGATTCGCCGCGTTCGATGTAACGGCTGATGTTTTCGATCACCACGATGGCGTCGTCGACCACGAAACCGGTGGCGATGGTCAGTGCCATCAGCGTTAGATTGTTGATGCTGAAATCGGCCAGATACATCACCGCAAAGGTACCGACCAGGGATAGAGGCACCGCGATGCCGGGAATGATGGTAGCCGGCACGTTACGCAGAAACAGGAAAATCACCATCACCACCAAGGCCACTGCTAGCAGCAACTCGAACTGCACATCATGTACCGAGGCGCGGATAGTGACTGTGCGATCGGTCAGCGGCGTGACTTCGACGCCTTGCGGCAGTGCAGCCTGCAACTTGGGCAGCAGTTCCTTGATGCGGTCGACCACCTCGATAACGTTGGCGCCGGGCTGGCGCTGGATGTTGACGATCACCGCCGCCTTGTCATCCGCCCAGGCCGCCAGCCGGACGTTTTCGGCGCCGTCCACCACCTCGGCCACCTCGGATAGTTTGACAGGCGCGCCGTTGCGGTAGGCCACCACCAGGTCGCGGTATTCCGCCGCCGATCGCAATTGGTCGTTGCTGTCGATGATGGCCGAGCGCATAGGGCCGTTGAACATGCCCTTGGGTTGATTAACATTGGCGGCAGCGATGGCGGCACGCACGTCTTCCAGGCTGATGCCGTAAGCCGCCAGCGCCTTGTGGTTGGCCTGTATCCGCACCGCCGGGCGCTGGCCGCCGCTGATGCCAACCATGCCGACGCCAGGTAATTGAGCGATTTTCTGCGCCAGCCGGGTATCGACCAGGTCTTCAACCTTGAACAGTGGCATTGACTTGGCGCTGATCGCCAGCGTCATGATAGGCGTATCGGCCGGATTGACCTTGCTGTAAATCGGCGCTTGCGGCAGATCGCTAGGCAGGAAGTTGGTCGCGGCATTGATGGCCGCCTGCACGGTCTGTTCGGCGACGTCCAGATCGAGATTCAGGCTAAATTGCAGCGTAATCACCGAGGCGCCACCGGAACTGGTCGACGACATCTGCGTGAGCCCCGGCATTTGGCCGAACTGGCGTTCCAGCGGCGCGGTCACCACCGAGGTCATTACCTCCGGGCTGGCACCGGGATATAGTGTTACCACCTGGATGGTTGGATAATCGACCTGCGGCAGCGCCGAAACCGGCAACAGCCGGTAAGCCAGCATGCCGACCAGCAACAGCGCCACCATCAGCAACGAGGTCGCGACCGGGCGCAGGATGAACGGACGCGACGGATTGAAGGCCGACGAATTAGGGTTGGAAGTGGTCATGTTCAGGAACGCCGTGCGCGTTTACGCGGATTGCCGTCGGTTTTGTTCAGTACATCAGGACTGGCGGCAACGGCCTGGCCGTCTTTTTCGGCAACATCGACCTGGCCGCCTTCGCGCAGTTGGTCAGTACCTTCCACCACCACGGTTTCGCCGGCGGCGAGATGCTCCAGCACCGCCACCTTGTCACCTTCGGTCGGTCCGAGCGTGACGCGGCGGATTTGCACGGTTTTTTCAGGGTCGACTACATAAACGAAGGCGCCCTGGGTGTCATGTTGAATCGCGGCGCTGGACACCTGCGTCACCGCCGACAAGGTATCCAGATGCATCTTGATGTTGACGAATTGATTGGCGAACAGGGTGTTTTCGCGATTGTCGAACTGCGCCTTCAGTTTCAGCGTACCGGTGGTCGGGTCGATCTGGTTGTCTATCGCCAGCAGTCTGCCTTCGGCCAGTTTGGTCTTGCCGGCCCGGTCGTAGGCCGTCACGTTGACGGCCTGGTTTGAGTTACGGCGTTGTACGACCGCTTGCACCTTGTCTTCAGGCAGCGTGAACACCACGCTGATCGGCTGCAGTTGGGTAATTACCACGACGCCGTTAACATCGTTGCCATGAACGATATTGCCCTGGTCGACCTGCCGCAAGCCGACGCGCCCTGCAATCGGCGCGGTCAATTTGGAATAGCCGAGCTGCAGTCTGGCGTTATCGACCTGAGCCTTATCGATCTCGACATTACCGCGATATTGTTTGACCTGCGCTTCCTGGGTCGCGGTTTGTTGAGCGGCTATCGAATCCTGCTCCAGCAAGGTCTTGTAACGGCCGTGATCGATTTCGGCATTGTTCAACAAGGCTTCGTCGCGCAACAACTGCCCTTCCGCTTGCTGCAACTGGATTTGAAACGGGCGTGGGTCGATTTCCGCCAACAAATCGCCTTCCTTGACCATTTGGCCTTCACCGAATGCCACTTTCACCAGTTCGCCGTCCACCCTGGGCTTGACGGTGACGGTTCGCAATGCGGTGACCGTGCCCAAGCCATTCAGATACACCGGGAAGTCGGTCTTGCCGGCGGTTTCAATCGCCACGACCGCCGGCCTGTCTTCATCGTCATGATGGCGGCCCTGACGGCCGTTGCCCGCTTGGTTCTTACCGTCCGGCGCCGCAGAAGAATTTTGGAAATAAAAACCGGTGGCGGCAATGGCCAGCACCAGCAAGGAACCGGGTAACACAAAAGCGCTGCGCCTGCCGCCGGGTTGAGCTAATTCGTGGCGTTTGTCTTGACTCATGAATGTCTGTTAATTTAGGGTTTGAGAGCGAAGGGCCTGAATGCCGGCCAGTGAAAATTGCACGACGTGTTCGGCAAAGGCCTGAATATCGCTCAAGTCGCTGGGATGGCTACGAGGTGGCCGAGCGGTTTGCATTTGCCTTAGGCGCAACAGCTGAAAACATTGACCCATGATGCTGGCGTGGCAGTATTGAATCTGCTGATCGCTGGCCGTTTGTCCCAGACACTCTTTCAGCAAACCGAACATTTGCAAGCGTTGCGGATTGATTTCCTTTTCCAGGATGTCCGTCAGCAGTCGGGTCGGCTGGGCCATTTCCTTGTGGATGATCGCGAACGAATAAGAATGGTCGTCGGCCACGCGGTTTATCAGCGATTTGATTCGCGCCGCCAACCGTTGTTCGGCCGGCGTATCGCCACCTACCCCGCCGTCGGGCGGATGCCTGTGCAGTTCCCGGTTGAATGCAAACCGCCAGGATTCCAGATACAGGGTTTCCTTGTCGCGGAAATGATAATTGACCGAGGCGATATTGGTTTTTGCCTGCTCGCAGATCTCCGCTATCGTCGCTTCCTGAAAACCTTTTTCGGCAAAAATGCGGCTGGCGGCGGTCAGCAGCCGGTTTCGGGTATGCTCGGACTTGGTTTTCAGGTCGGTCATGTTTCCGTGGCTTTAAGAAGCTTTTGGGTTGATCGGCGTAATTGAAATTGGAAATTCAAATTTGAATTTGAATAAGCAGGCTTTATGCCAGAAGATATGTTTTTGTATTTTCTGGTGTTTTCTTTTCGAGGTCGCCATACATTGCACCGGAGACAGCAACACCTGTCCGAGCACTGTTGCCTGGACAACAGTTCGCGGAGAGTTTGACGGGGTAAGAGAATGGTGTTGAGAAACGTGTTAGTTGAAGCTTGGCTCTAAGCGGTTATTGATTGGTTGCGTAGAACGAAGTGAATTCTGGCATTGGCAGGATTTTAGTCGGATTTTTGCAGTGTGAATTCGACCCGTTGCGGTCTGTCGCACGAACTGATTCAATGGCGGCGATCAGGCTATTACCGGTCATTATTTCAGCCGCCATCCACTGGAGTATGGGCGGCGCAGCTGAGGCCTTCTATTTACGGACAGGGGAAAACGTGGGTACAGAAATCACGCTCGATGTGGCCGGGGTATCGGTCACGTACAGCAAGAACCATCGTGGAATTGATCATGGCTCTATTTTTCAGGAAAAAGATCGAAAAGCGATAGAAAGCAACCAGCTCAACTACGATTGGTATCGAGAGAATGGTGAAGACCCAACTCTTTCCGAGATGGCTTTCATACGTCCGCTTAAGCATGTAGCTCCGCGCCTCGAACTGCTAGGCTTCAATCTGGAACGCGTCCGCCGAGAATATGATGCCGTCGCGAAAGGCTGGCTAGATGAGAGGCAGTCTTTTCAAGATGATGAGCCCATTCCTGACCTGATGAGCTTTGCGGAGTTTT
This sequence comes from Methylococcaceae bacterium, assembly GCA_028748685.1. Lineage (GTDB taxonomy): Bacteria > Pseudomonadota > Gammaproteobacteria > Methylococcales > Methylomonadaceae > Methylomonas. Next base: position 22,516 of record JAJRDU010000141.1, on the reverse strand, counting down.
GCAAATTTGTTACCTCACACCCGCTCGATAGTCTCGACGACACCTTTATCTTGGGTACGGACAGCGCAAGCGAAAAGATGATCCGAGGGCGATTTGATGGAATGCAGTTTGAGCGAATTCCCGCCTACCGTTCTTATGACAACGACGCATATTCGGAGCGAAGCTTTTTCGGCGGGTTGGTAGGTATCATTCACCCGTATTCGGTCCTGCGCGTCTTGGCGGAGGCGAACGAGGACGCTCCTGTTGTTTGGCAATATGGGCCGTTGGTGGAGGCTGGGTGGGCGACAGAGAGGGAGTTCGTGCCTCACGCCCGGCGAACCGAGACATTCCTGATCGCTACCGAAGGCAGCTCGGACGTCCATATCTTAAAACATGCGCTCGCGCTGCTGCGGCCTGGGATCGCGGATTTTTTTCGCTTCATCGACGTTAGCGAAAGCCATCCATTTTCGGGTACAGGCAGCCTAGTTAAGTTCGCTGAAGGGCTCACTAAGATAGACGTCCAGAACCAGGTGATTTTTGTATTTGACAATGACGCTGAGGGGCTCGACGCCCATCAGCGTCTGTCTACGCTCACTATGCCAGCGAACATGCGTGGGATCATGTTGCCCGAGCTCGAGGAATTCCGCCAATTTCCGGCGCAAGGACCCGAGGGACTCCGCGACTCGGATATAAACCGGCGCGCGGCGGCAATTGAGTGCTATCTCGACCTCAAGGTCGGCGGCCACCCACCAGCTAAAGTGCTCTGGACCAACTACAAAAAAAGCTTAGACACCTATCAGGGGGCGCTCGAATACAAGGAGTCCTATAGCAAGGAATTCTTGAAGCAAACTTCTGTAACTTTGGCCGAAGGTGTGTATGACGTTAGTAAGATCGAGTCAGTACTCGATCTGCTCGTCGCTGAATGTACAGCAATAGCTGTAGATCAATGGGATCCAAATATGTAGATGAGTTGGTCATCGCACCTTGGAAAGAAAGAGTGAGCTGGCTAAGTATACGGCGCCACAGCTGAGCTTTGTCACTGAATGGCAGCTAGCCGTGATCTCGCAGCCATACATTTCAAATCTTGAATGTCGCCAATTGGCCGATCTCCGCCACATTACAGCTCGTAACGCGCAGGGCTTTCCTGGCAGCTCGGCAACCGGTCCTTATCGGACTGCGTTCCTAATTATCCAGCTTCGCGATTCTCATGAGCAGCGCGAAGCTGGCGATTTCGGTGCGGGATTTCCGATAATTCCGGTCGGGTAGTCTTATTTCGCGGCTGTTGTTTGACCAATGGCTGCACGCAAATCGGCCAGCGTCACCACGCGCGGTCCGTGCAAGGCCGCAATCTGTCCGACATCCAGCTTCAGCTTCTGGATATTCTCATAAAGATTGACCGTATAGGGGTTGATCGAGGTCGGGGCCGGAGCACCTGCCGCCGCAGGCGTATAGGCGTCGGCTTTCACCAGGATTTTTTCATTGGGCAGATAGACCAGCACGAAGGCGTCGTTATGGCTGTTTCCGGCAATGGAGTGAATCTCGATATTGCGCTTGCCATCAGTCAGCACACGCTTGCCACTAAAGCTTTCGAACTTCGCGGCTTTCTTCGAATTGGCCAAGCGATCCGGATTGAGGGTGTGCGGCTTGATCCAGGCTTTTTCATAATATGCCTGGTTCGGATTATGGGTGACAATGGTCGAACCCTCGTCGACAAAGGTGCGTAAGCCGCCCGAATGATCGAAGTGGGCATGGGTGTTGATCAGGTACTTGATCGGTTTGTTGGGAATCACCGTCTTCAGCTTGGCGATCACAGCCTCTGAACGCTGTTCATTCTGCGGCGCTTCGACCAGCACGATATGGTCTTTCTGATCGATGGCGACGCTGTGATGAGTGCCGCCAGTCAGATAGAAGACGCCATCCGCCAGTTTGGTGCAGACCACGGTAACGACAGGCGCTTTGGCGGCTTCTTGTGGCACGGCGATATTTACGGCCGGATTGGCCTTGACGGCGGAAACCTGGATGTCCAGTACCGGAAAGCCACCTTGGTTGCGGACGATATGGCCTGGAAACTGCACGCCGCCGAAATCCTTGTAATCGCTATATTTGGTTTCAACCAGCGTATCGCCCAGTACCGGATTGTCTATCCAGGTTTGCACCCGTTCCAGTTGATTGTTGGCGTTGATGGTTCCGATATAGTTGTATTTGTCGCCGAGACGGAAGGTCACTTCGGTGCCGCCATCGACGGATTTCGAATGGGCTTTGTTGGCTATTGCCGCTTTCAAAAAACCCTGCGGGCTTGCCCAGATTTCCGCGGCGCGTTCCTCAACCGCGGCCGGTTGCGCGGTTGCCGCGGCATTGCCGCCAGTAGCCACGTTCCAGGCGGTTTTACCGCTAACGTATTGATCCACCTTTTGCTCAACCGGCGCCGGACGGTTGCGTCCCGGTTCAACGATCTGGCTGCGGGCAATCCGCACCCTGCTGCTCGCGGTCTCGTAATTAATGTCGGCGGTATAGTTTTTCAGCTCGAACGGCGGCCATGGCAAGTCAGGATTCGGCGCCTGGCCAAACTGATACCAGCGTCCGGTGCCGGAAAATTCTATGGATTTGATGTTGGCCGCGCCCGAAGCCTCGCTCGCCGACTCTAGGCCTTGCGGTGATAGCAAACTGCAGCCGGCCGCCGTCATTACGGCCGCCAGACTGATGCCTGTGTGTATCGATCTACGCATGAAACCTCCTTGGGTTTTGTAGATGGTGGAAGTAAATCAAGAACCAGACCGTTGTGTTGCAAGACATGCGCCAGAAGGCAATTATTTAGGATTATGAGCCTGTGAGTTGCCGCCGTAGCAAGCTGGGCATGGCTTGGCGGGCTTCGACTCCTGGCGTGTGCCGGCCGGATTTGTGCTGATAATTCAGCAGAATTTGTTGATCGAGTGCGCCTGTAGGGGCAGTAGCGATCTTTTGGATACTGTTGTCAAAAGGCTTGTTTCAAGCAGGTTTCATACGGAATGTCCTTGTTACGGGCTTCATTTATTTGTGGTCGATGTTGATTGCCAGAATTCGGCTTGCTCCTGTTAGCCACTGTGTTATAAGAAAAAGTCGATTTTGGAGCGTTAGGACTTAAGTATCCCCGGATCAATCTTGAATCGGGTGACTTAAGGTGTTTTGATTGTTTCGCCATTTTGTTGAGGAATCGCAGCCATGAACAGCAAGATTGCATCCGGAAGTTCTTTCCCTTTAGGCTCTACCTTGCGCCCAGGCGGCGCCAATTTCAGCGTTTACGCCAAAAACGCCACGTCCGTGGAGTTACTGATGTTTGACGACATCGATCACGACCAGCCCAGCCGTGTGATTCCACTTGACCCTTTGCGTAACCGCACCTTCCATTACTGGCATATTTACGCCCCCGATGTGAAGGCCGGGCAATTATACGGCTATCGAGTCAACGGACCTTGCAGCCCGGAACACGGTTTACGCTTCGATCCCGACAAACTGTTGCTGGATCCTTATGCTCGCGGCCTTGCGATCGGTCCGAATTATGATCGGAAGGCCGCCTGCCGGCCTGGAGCCAATCTGGGTTCGGCGATGAAGAGCGTGGTGGTCGATTATCGCGGCTACAACTGGGAAGGCGACATGCCGCTCAGGAAGCCGTTTCGAGGCACGGTGATCTACGAGATGCATGTGCGCGGCTTTACCCGGCACCCACAATCCGGCGTGACCGAACACAAGCGAGGCACTTACGCCGGCGTCATCGAAAAAATCCCCTATCTGAAAGATCTGGGCGTCACGGCCGTGGAACTGTTGCCGGTCTTTCAATTCGATCCACAAGACTCGCCGCCGGGTCTGGCCAATTACTGGGGCTATTCGCCCGTGACGTTTTTCGCCCCGCACAGCGGCTACAGTTCCGATCCCTCGCCATTGGGTACGATCGCGGAATTCCGGGACATGGTCAAAGCCCTACACCGTGCCGGCATCGAAGTTATTCTCGACGTGGTGTTCAACCATACCGCCGAAGGCGACCAAAGAGGCCCCATGTTCTGTTTCAAGGGCTTGGCCAACGATGTCTATTACATCCTCGATCCGCAAAACGGCACTTATACCAATTACGCCGGCACCGGCAACACACTGAAAGCCAATCACTCGGTGGTTCGGCGCTTGATCCTGGACAGCCTGCGTTACTGGGTTACCGAAATGCACGTGGACGGTTTCCGCTTCGATTTGGCGTCCATCCTGTCGCGTGACGAAGAGGGACGGCCGTTTCCCAATCCGCCGATTCTATGGGACATCGAAACCGATCCGGTGTTGTCGGGTAGCAAACTGATCGCCGAAGCCTGGGATGCGGCGGGCCTGTATCAGGTCGGCAGTTTCATCGGCGATTTCTGGAAAGAGTGGAACGGCCAGTTCCGCGACGACATCCGTTCGTTTCTGCGCGCAGACCCAGGCAGCATAGCCAAATTGCCCAACCGCTTGTTCGCCAGTCCGGACCTATACGCCGATCAACGGCGCGATCCGGAAACCAGCGTCAATTTCATCACCTGTCACGACGGTTTCACGCTGAATGATCTCGTGTCTTACAACGCCAAACGCAACGAAGCCAACCGCGAATACAACCGCGATGGCTGCGACAACAACTACAGCTGGAACTGCGGCGTGGAAGGACCTACGGACGACCCTAGTATCAACGCATTGCGGCGGCGCCAAATCAAAAATTTTCTGACCCTGACCTTAATGTCCGCAGGCACACCGATGCTAGCCATGGGCGACGAAGCCTGCCGCACGCAATTGGGCAATAACAACGCTTATTGCCAGGACAGCGAACTCAGCTGGTTCGACTGGTCGCTGCTGGACAAACACGCCGACATCCATCGCTTCGTCAAGCTGCTGATACACCTGCGCGGCTTGTTATATACCTGGAAGGAATCGTCGGCCACGCTCAACCTGTTTTTTCAGCAACTGCATATCGAATATCACGGTACCAAACTAAATCAACCGGATTGGGGTGAGGACTCGCACAGTCTGGCTATTCTGATCGCCAAGCTACAGCGCCCGTATGTGATCTATTTCATCTTCAACAGTTATTGGGAGCCTCTGGAATTTGAGCTTCCCGAACGGTTTCAGAAATCCCGATTGAGCTGGGCACGGGTTATCGACACGGCTTTACCGTCTCCGGAAGATTGCGTCGAAGCGGAATGCGCCGTTGGGATAAAGGGACATAGATATTACGCTCAGTCCAGGTCCATCGCGATGTTGCTGGCCAAGATTTAGGACTCTCGAAACCCGCCAGAACCCATCAAATTGCCCAATAGCTTTTACTTAAAACCCAAGCCGCCGAAATGGAAAGGCGATTACAGGGTTGCAATCGCCATTTCAAAGCGGTTACACCTCGGCGCTATTCACCCAAAGGTCGTGCTTGTTACAAAGGCTCAGCGCGTACACGGTGCCGGTGTAATTTTTCAGGGTGAAGGTCGAAATGGGCGCACTGTCCTTGGTTGGGTTGAACAAATGTTCATCAATGAATTTGTAGTTTTTATCCAGCAGCACATGTTTGACGATGTAATGCTCATAGCCTTTCATCTCGTGAGCGGTGAGGACTTTTACGCTGACGCCGCCATCCGTCTTGCTGACTTCTATGCTGGGCAAATGGGTCGCCTCTTTGCCGGCCCAGCGGCCGGGGGCGTCCTTGGTATAAAAAACATCGCCGGGCGGCGTTACCGGTTTATCGGCTTCCGCCCGAGCAATGGCTGGGACAATCAGGCTGGCGCCAGCGCCGGCTACGCTTAAACGTATAAAATCACGACGTTCCATAAGAGTTCCTTGTTATTGGTTATTGACTAACATTTGAATATTACCCGCTAAGTTTAGACAAACACTAATACCGATTAGAAGGGAAGTAACGTTTTAGCAGGCGGTAAAATTTGAGCTGGTCAGTATGGTGGATCGATATGGGCGACCAGGCTCAAAACAAGCCGACCGAAATCGGCCAGATTAGTTGCACGCTGTTTATGATTTGGACGGACTCTTTTCCTTGGCGACCGGCTTCTGCTTAGCCTCCACCATCGTCACCGTTTCGCCTTCCACCAATAAATCCGACGGGCTGGCCACCAGCACATCGGCGGCGGCGATGCCTTCTAGTATCTCCACTTCCCGGCCAAAGTCCCGGCCCAGCTTGACCGGCCGAAACTCGATACGGTTTTCGCCATCGACAGTTACGACATGCGTTCCCTCACTATCAACCACCAGCACGTTGGCCGGCACCAACAACGGGTTGGTTTGGCCGGTGATGTTGATAGCGATCTCTACATAGGAGCCGGGCAACAGTTTGCCGTCGGCATTGGGAAGCGTGATGTCGACTTGCCGCGAGCGATTGACTGGGTCCAGCGCGCCGGCGACATGTTCAACATGGGCGACGTGCGGTTTGTTTTGACTGTCGACCAGACGTATTGCCACTTCCTGCCCGGCCTTAACCTCGTCCGCGTAAGCTTGCGGCACCCAGACGGTCAGGCGCAGTGGGTCGGTTTGCGTCAGTGCGAACAACTCCTGACTGCCGGCCGTGATCAGGCTGCCGACATCGACTGCTCGACGGGTGATGACACCGGAGAATGGCGCGACGATGCGCCGGTAGCCTTCGATGTTCTCCAGGCGTCTGACGTTGGCTTGAGCTGCGGCCAGATCGGCTTCCGCTTGCAGAAAGGCGCTACGCTTCTCGTCGAATTCCTGTTGAATGGCGCCATCGGTGCCGTTCAAAACCGTCCAGCGCTGCAATGTCGAACGTGCCAGTTCCAGCCTTGCCTGGACCTGCGCCAGCGCAGCCCGCCCCTGCGCCAGTTCGTGTTCCAACTCGGGGACATCGATTTCGGCTAACAAATCGCCTTTCTTGACCTGATCGCCTATGGTCTTGTGCCAGGCTTTCAGATAACCGTTGCTGCGCGCATGGATCTGCGTCTCGGTGTTGCCGCGCAGGCTGGCCGGCAGCACGATCTTGCGCGAGGTTTCGCCAGGCCGGGAGTGTGCGGCGATGACGCTGCGCGTCAAGCTGGTCATGGTACTCTGTTGCAAACTCTTAGCCTCGCTTTGTTTGATCGCCAACCTAACGCCTCCAGCAATCAATAACAGGCTTAACAACGCCAATCCGCTGCGCTTGACGACGAGCAGTGTGCGCTGCGGATGAGTGACGGACGATAAGGCAAAGGGAGGATGAGGATAGTGAGTCATGTCGGTCTTATTCGGTTACAAAAAATGCTCGGTTGGAATGGCGTTGATCCTGCCAGCGATGTGCGCCGGCAAAGACGATAGGTACGAACAGCAGGGTGGAGATCGTCGCGAAAGTCAGGCCGCCGATCACCGCACGGCCCAGCGGCGCGTTCTGCTCGGCGCCCTCCCCCCAGCCCAGCGCCATCGGCAGCATGCCGACTATCATCGCGAAGGCCGTCATCAACACCGGCCGCAAACGGGTCGATGCGGCTTCCAGCGCGGCCGTGGTCGGAGGTACGCCGGCGCTCAAACGGGTACGGGCGAACGACACCAGCAGGATGCTGTTGGCGGTTACCACGCCCATCGCCATGATGCTGCCGGTCAAAGCCGGAATGCTCAGCGTGGTGCCGGTCAGAAACAGAGTCCAGGCGATGCCGGCCAGCGCCGCCGGTAGCGCACTGACGATGATCAGAGGATCGAGCCAGGATTGAAAGTTCACCACCAGCAGCAAATAGAGCAAGACGATGGCGACGACCAGCCCTGAAGACAAGCCGACGAAGGAGCTGTTAAGCGTCTCGATCTGGCCGCGCACCGTCAGTTCGACGCCGCGCGGCAGCGCGCCCCTGCTTTCGGCGACCAGTGCGTCGATGTCGCGGCTGACCGAACCGAGGTCGCGGCCTTCGACACTGGCGTAAATATTGAAGACGTTATTCGAGTTGTAATGGGAGACAGCCACCGGCGATGCCGTGCGTTTCACGGTCACCAGGTTGCCCAGCAACTGCGACTGGCCGTTGTTGGCGCCGCCGACCGGCGTGCGCAGTAGCGCTTCCAGGCTGTCCAAGTCCAAGGGATTGCCCATCACGCCGATGTTGACGGTATTGCCGTTGGCCGGATTCAGCCAGTAGGATGGTGAAGTCTGCATGCTGCCGCTCAGGGTCAGCAGCAGGTTCTGAGCCAGGTCGCGGGCCGACAAGCCGAGCTGTTGCAATTGCTGGCGGTTCATCTCCAGCTCCAGCGCCGGCCGGTTGGTGCGTTGATGGATATGGGCGTCGACGATGCCGGGGACTTGCCTGAGACGGTTTTGGAAGGCGCGCACCTGTGGCTGAACTTCTTCCGGCTTACCGCCGATGAACTGCACATCGATGGGCGCCGGCACGCCGAAATTCAGGGTCTGGCTGACCTGATCGGCGGGCTGGAAAAAGAATTCCAGATTCGGAAAACGGCCCGGCAATTCGGCGCGCAAGGCCTTGATGTAATCGTTGCTGGGCGCATGTTGGCCTGGACGCAGCGAAATCATGATCTCGGTATCGGCGGTTTCCACCGTGCCGGAGTTGCCGAACAGCGTGTTGCGGGTGCTGTAAGGGCCGCCGATGATGTCGATTAGGTCGCTGATTTCCTCTTCGGGGATACGCTGTTTGATTACAGCTTCTACTTCGTCGATTTGCTTGGGCATTTCCTCTATGCGGGTGCCGGAGGGGGCGCGGACGTGCAGCCTAATCTGGCCGGCATCGACGGCCGGAAATAGGTCTTGACCCAGCAGCGGCACCAGGCCCATGGACAGCAGGCAGAAGCCCAGAATGCCCACGCCGTAGCGCAGTTTGTGGTTCAACAGATGGATGGCCAGCACGACGTAATGGCTGCGAAACGCCTCGAAGCCACGATCGAAAGCCAAGTGCAAACCCTTGAAGCCGCGCGCCACGGCGTTGCCGGGCGGCGCGTCGGTTCGGCCATGGTGGTCTTTCATCACGTACATCACCAGCGTCGGCACCAACGTCCGCGACAAGACATAGGAAGCCAGCATCGCGAACACCACCGCCTCTGCCATGGGCACGAACAGGCTCTTGGCGACGCCGGTCAGGAAAAACATCGGCACGAAGACGATGCAGATGCACAGCGTCGAAATGAAGGCCGGCATCGCGATTTCCGCCGCGCCGTCCAATATGGCCTGGTGCGGCTTCTTGCCCAGCAACATTTGCCGCTCGATGTTCTCGATCTCGACCGTGGCGTCGTCGACCAATATGCCGATCGCCAGTGCCAGGCCGCCCATGGTCATCAGGTTGATAGTTTCACCGAGCAGGTACAGCACGATCAAAGAACAAAGAATCGCCAGCGGAATCGACACCGCGATGATGCAGGTGGTGCGCCAGTTACCCAGAAACAGCAAGATCATCGCCGCAGTCAGTCCTGCGGCGATCAGGCCCTCGTGCAGCACGTTGCCGATCGCGGCGCGGACGAACAGCGACTGGTCGAACATCAAGCGCATGTTGATGCCTTCCGGCATCTGCTCCAACATCTTAGGAATGGATTGTTTGACGTGCTCGACGACCTCCAGTGTCGATATGCGGCCGATCTTGAATATGGAGGTCAGAATGCCGCGTTCGCCGTTCTGGCGGGCGATGGTGGTCTGCGGCGCCGAGCCGTCGCGGACATTGGCCACATCTCGGATCAGCGTGGTGGCGCCGTTTTCGGTACGCACTGGAATGTCGCCCAACTTGGAAATCGCGGCCACGGCGCCGTTCAAGGTCACATCGTATTCGTTACTGCCGATCTTGATGGTGCCGGTCGGCAGTATCAGATTTTGCGCACCCAGCGCATTCGACAAATCGCTGGGTGTCAGGTCGCGGGCCAGCAGGGCCATCGGGTCGACATCGACGGTGATCTGCCGGCTCTTGGAGCCGAAGGGATTGGTCTGAGCCACGCCGCTTTTCGATTGCAGGATGCTGCGGACGATGTTGTTGGTATAGTCGTTGACATCGGTTTCCGGCACCACGCTGCTGGAGATGCCAAGCTGCACCAGTGGCAGATCGGACGCCGAATATTGAATAACCTGAGGCGGCGCGACGTTGGTCGGCAAGGAGCGGTAGACCGAGTTGCTGCTGGACATCACCTGAGCGATGGCGGTGCGGATGTCGGTGCCGGGATGGAAAAACACCTTGATCACCGCCGCGCCGCCATAAGACAGCGATTCGCTATGCTCGATGCCGTCGATCAGCGCCATCGAACGCTCGACCGATCCGGTCAGCCGGTCGGCGATTTCCTTGGCCGTCATGCCGTTGTACTGCCAGAGCATGGCTACCACCGGAATATCGATAGTTGGAAAAATATCGGTCGGCATTTTGCGCAGCACATAGGGCGACGACAATAGAATCAACAGGGCCGCCACGATGAAGGTATAGGGGCGGCGGAGGGCAATTTGTACGATCCACATTAGGGGAAATGATTCTGTGTGGTTTACGGGCGCTGGCGAATGCGTCGGATGTTTAGCGGTATGGTTTGCTGCGTCATGGCTATGCTATTGTCAGCAAATTTCATGCCGCCGATGATTTTTAGTCACGGCGCGTTGCTGGATTAGCGTGTGGAGAGTGTCGGGCTGGGTATTATTTCGATAACTACCGGATTCGATAACCGGGGCCGGTGATATCCATATCTGCTGCCTCATCAGCAGGGAAGCAGCAACGGTGCTGCCGGAGCAACATTTTGCTCCCACTAAAATTTTCATTTCGCAAGCATTTCGTTTCCCTGATTCTTGGCGTTGGCGGAAGTATTTGGTAAATACCTGAAAATAATGCTAAAACTTGAAATTAATGCTTGGACTTCATGCTGTAACTTCTTACTGGACAAGCCAGATTTTGATGAAACTAAATAATAGGCCGGTGCCGCCGCACGCGGCGATTACCGGGATTACCCCCACTTTGTAACGCATCAGCGCCAAAAAGGCGCACAGGCTGATGATTGCGGAAACGGCATCGAAACTCCCCGCGAAACCTTGCGGCCAAAACACATGCCAGGCGAAGAACACGGCCAGATTCAGAATGACGCCGACCACGGCTGCGGTAATACCGGTCAGAGGAGCGGTGAATTTCAGATTGCCGTGCGTCGATTCCACTAATGGACCACCGGCCAGGATGAAAAGAAAACTGGGCAGAAAGGTAAAGTAGGTCACCACCGTTGCGGCGACCGCTCCAGCCAGAAACAGCCGATCGGGACCGAAGATTTCCTTTGCCCATCCGGCGACGAAGCCAACAAAGGTCACCACCATGATCAACGGACCCGGCGTGGTTTCTCCCAAAGCCAAACCATCGATCATCTGCGATGGCGTCAGCCAGTGAAAATGCGTAACCGCGCCCTGATAAACGTAAGGCAATACCGCATAAGCGCCACCAAAAGTGAGTAGAGCCGCCTTGGTGAAGAACCATCCCATCTGAGTTAGCGCACCGTCCCAGCCATACCGGGCGCAGAGGAAACCGATGGCTCCGCCCCACAGGATCAGACCGATCAGAATCACCTTCGACAAGCCTATCCACGTGAAGCGGGCATGACTTGGCGTCGGCGTATCGTCGTCGATGATCGAAGGTCCGAAGCTTTTTTGGGTTGCGCCATGCCCGCCAACCTCGAATTTTTGCGGCGCGAGTTTGCCGCCCATGGCACCGAGGATAGCGGCTACGAACACAATCATCGGAAAGGGCATGTCGAGCAGAAAAATAGCCAGGAAAGCTAAAGCCGCCATCGTCCATAGCAGCCAGTTTTTCAGCGCCCTTGAACCGATTCGGTACACCGCGAAGATCACGATGGCGGTTACCGCCGGTTTGATGCCATAGAGGACGCCGGCAATTGCCGTGATATGACCGTAGGCCACGTAAATCCAGCTCAACGCTATCAGGATTAACAACGACGGTAGAACAAACAGGCCGCCCGCCACGATACCGCCCCAACTGCGATGCATCAGCCAGCCAATGTAGGTGGCCAACTGTTGCGCTTCCGGTCCGGGCAGCAACATGCAGTAATTCAGGGCATGCAGGAAGCGCTGCTCCGAGAGCCAACGCCGCTTTTCCACCAACTCCTGATGCATGATGGCGATTTGTCCCGCGGGCCCGCCGAAGCTGATGAAACCCAGTTTGAACCAGAATGCAAAAGCCTGTCGGAAACTGGGGACTGGCGGAGGTAGGGTTTTAGCCAAAGCGGGTTTCATGATGAATTGTCTCCAGAGAGTCTTTGGTCTCGGCAAGCTGCAAAAAAGGCTGGCCATGGAATCGGCGCAAGGCGCAAAATGCCTTCCTTTTTTCGCTCGGTAGCATCTTTTATAGGCACGAATCCTACCCCGGCTCGCCCAAAAACTTAAAGCGATTGTTTCAGCTCCGCCGTGGAGCGGGCCCGGTCCGCCACGTTCTGCTGAAATTCCAACAGCTTTCGGACACATGTTGTTGACGTAGCAACAGATTGTGGGACGCGGTTGGCCAGTAACCTTGCTTGTGGCGCGAAAAACTTGATCGGTACGAATTCTGCATAATCCGGCGAGGGTTCGCGATTACCGCCAGGGTCTGCGCAAAAAAAATTATTACTCCAGGAGCATCCACGCATCATGAGCAAATACACACTCAACGTTAACGGCGAGTCGAAAACGGTAGACGTCGCCGACGACACCCCCTTGTTATGGGTGTTGCGCGACCATTTGCATCTGGCCGGTACCAAATTCGGCTGCGGCATCGGCCAGTGCGGCGCCTGTACCGTGCATCTGAACGGTGTGCCGACTCGCGCTTGCGTGACCACTGTTTCCGGTATCGGCGCCGCCAAAATCACCACGATAGAAGGTTTGGCCGCCAACGGCGATCATCCCGTGCAAAAAGCCTGGCAGGAACTGGATGTGCCGCAATGCGGTTATTGCCAGGCCGGGCAGATCATGACCGCCGCCGCGTTGTTGAAAAAATCGCCGCAGCCGTCCGACCAGGAAATCGACAAGGCGCTGGACGGCCATCTGTGCCGTTGCGGCACTTATTTGCGGATACGCGCCGGCATTCATCGTGCCGCCGAAATTGCCAACAAGGAGGCCCTATGAGCGTCGATACGCCCATCAATCCCGCTCGCCGCGACTTTCTACGCACGTCGGCATTAGCCGGCGGCGGCCTGGTACTGGGGGTTTATTTCAATGCCGCCAACAGTGCCGAAAAACTGGTTTCCAAACCTTCCTCTACCTTGAATGCCAACGAATTCAGACCCAACGCCTTTATCCGCATCGCTCCTGACGGTAAAGTCACATTGATCAGCAAACAGCCGGAGATCGGCCAGGGAATCAAGACTTCGCTGCCCATGATCATCGCCGAGGAATTGGAAGTCAACTGGCGAGATGTCGAGATCGTACAAGGCGACCTTGACCCGATTTACGGCAGCCAAAGCGCCGGAGGCTCACGCTCGACGCCGACCAATTACGAAGAGTTTCATAAACTGGGCGCCACCGCGCGGACCATGTTGATTCAGGCCGCCGCGCTGACCTGGAAACTGCCGGCCGAAGAGTTGGTGGCCCAGGACAGCGCCGTGCATCATCCGGCCAGCGGCCGCAAGTTGGAGTACGGAAAACTGGTCCCCACAGCAGCCAAGCTGGCGGTTCCGCCCGCCGATGCGGTGCGCTTGAAAAACCCGCTCGAGTTTAAGTTGTTGGGCACCCGCATCGGCGGCGTCGACAATCCGGGCATCGTCACCGGCAAGCCCCTGTTTGGCATCGATGTGCAATTACCGGGTTTGCTGTATGCGACCTACGTCAAATCGCCCGCCTTTGCCGGCAAGGTGATTAGCGCTAATCTCGAGGAAGTCAAAGCCCTGCCCGGCGTCCGCAATGCGTTCGTGATAGACGGCACCGCCAATCTGAAAGGCTTGCTGCCCGGCGTGGCGATCGTCGCCGATTCGACCTGGGCGGCCTTCAGCGCGCGTAAACGGCTCAAAGTGGTCTGGGACGAAGGCAAGGTTGCCGAGCAAAGTTGGGCGGGCTTTGCCGCCAAGGCCGAGACATTGTTCAAACAAGCCGGCGGCGAAGTGTTGCGTAACGACGGCGATGTCGAAACCGCGTTGGCAGGTGCGGCCAAAACAGTGGAAGCGACTTATCGCTACCCTTTTATTTCCCACGCCAGCATCGAGCCGCAAAACGCCACGGCCTGGTTCAAGGACGGCGGCATCGAAATCTGGGCGCCGACCCAGAACCCTGAAGCCGGCCAAAAGATCGTCACCGAGGTGTTGGGCATTCCCAAGGATAAGATCACGTTGCATATTACCCGTAGCGGCGGCGGATTCGGCAGGCGATTGATCCCGGATTACATCATCGAGGCGGCGGCTATTGCCCAACGAGTCAAGGGTCCGGTCAAGTTGACCTGGACCCGCGAGGACGATTTGCAGCACGACCAGTTTCGCGCCGGCGGTTTCCATTACCTGCGCGGAGGGATTGATAGCATTGGAAAACTGACGGCCTGGCACAACCATTTCGTGACCTTCTCTCACTCGGTTTTCAAGGATGGTAAGGCCAATCTGGAATTGGGTAGTGGGGCCAACTTGTCCGGCGACGAGTTTCCGGGCCGCTGGGTGCCCAATTGCAAGATTGAACAAACTCCATTGGAATGCGGCATTCCGATGGGGCCGTGGCGGGCGCCGCGCAGCAACGTGCTGGCCTGGGTATTTCACAGTTTCATCGACGAACTGGCTCACGCCGCCGGCCGCGATCCGCTGGCATTTCGACTGGAAATCCTGGGCGACAAGGGCTTTTTACCTGGCACCGGCGAACAGGGAATTCCTTACGACGTCAACCGTATGAAACACGTGTTGAACCATGTCGCCGAAAAAGCCGAATGGGGCAAAAAGACTTTCCCGCGTGGCCAGGGCCAGGGCATCGCCTTTCATTTTAGTCATCGTGGCTATATTGCCCAGGTGGCGGAAGTGACGGTGTCGAAGGAAGGCAAGGTCAAGGTGGACAGGGTCGTGGTGTCGACCGACATCGGCGCGCAAATCGTCAATCTCAGCGGCGCGGAAAACCAGGTTCAGGGTTCGGTGATTGACGGCCTCGGCGCGCTGATGTTTCAGGAGCTGGATATCGACAAGGGCCGCATCGTGCAAAGCAATTTCGGCGATTATCCGATGATACGCATCGCCGATGCGCCGACCAAGATCGACGTGCATTTTCTGAAAACCGATTTTCCGGTGACGGGCCTCGGCGAGCCGGCCCTACCGCCGCTGGCGCCAGCGGTCTGTAACGCGATATTCGCCGCAACGGGTAAAAGGGTGCGACAATTGCCGTTATCGCGTACCGATTTGAGTTGGAGTTAGCGTGTCTAAAATCAACCGCTTGATAGCCGCCTACCGGCAACTACAAGGACAAAACGAGCCGTTCGTATTGGCAACCATCGTCGAAACTGCGGGCTCGACTTACCAAAAAGCCGGTGCTAGGATGTTGATCGCCCGTGGCGGCGAATTGAACGGCCTGTTGGGTGGCGGTTGTTTCGAGGGGGACTTGGTCGAACATGCGAGGTCGGTGTTCGAAACCGGCGCCGCCAAGACGGTGTTTTACGATATGCGCTCGCCCGACGACGAAGTCTGGGGTTTGGGGCTGGGCTGCAACGGCGCGGTGAGGATATTCCTGCAACTGTTAACCGCAGCGGACGATTTCAGCCCGCTGAATATCATCGCCGATGCCGGCGAAGCTCATCAGGAAGGGCTTCTGGTCACTATTTGCGAATCGGATCATCCCGATTTCCCGGTGGCCCATAGCCTGTTTCTACCGGCTTCCAGCATCGAAGACAGGCAACTGTCATCTTTTCCTTTTGGCGCAACGAATCAGCAAACGACGCATCGAGGGAAACCGCGCCTCGAAGCACATGCGATCGGCGGCCAGACCATCAAAGCCTTTTACGATCCGATTCAGCCGTCATCACAATTATTGATTCTCGGTGCCGGCGACGATGCCATGCCGCTGGCGCAATGTGCCAAGGCGCTGGGATGGAGAGTCAGCATCGCCGATCATCGCCCCGCTTATCTCAACGAAACGCGTTTTCCGCAAGCCGACCTATTGCTGCATCTGCGGCCGGAGACGCTAGGCCGTCACCTGAATTTGAACCACTTTAGCGCCGCGGTTTTGATGACCCACAATATTGATCATGACCGGCGGTTTCTGGCGGCGCTCGCCGATTCGACGATACCGTTTGTCGGCCTGTTGGGGCCGGCCCATCGCGGGGAACGTTTGCTGCAAAGCCTGGAAAACGTCGGTGAGCGTCTTCGCGAGCGGACTTACGGCCCGGTCGGCCTGGACATAGGTGCTGAAACACCGGAGGAAATCGCCTTGTCCATCATGGCCGGCATTCATGCCGAACTGAAAGACCGTAGCGGCGGACAACTAAGCCCTAGGGGAAGTGTCTATTTACATGACTGCCTCCCTCGATAACGTCTACGCCGTCATTCTGGCCGCCGGCGCCTCCACTCGCATGGGCAGCCCCAAGCAATTGCTGGTTTGGGAAAACCGCACGCTGCTGGAACATGCGGTTCTGAATGCCAGGTCATTGTTACAGGAACGTTGTGTCGTGGTGCTGGGAGCCCATGCCGAAGCTATTCAAGCCTCCATCAATCTGAATGGCGCCAGCGTAATCGTCAATCCACACTGGCAGGAAGGAATCGCATCTTCGATTCGCGCCGGTATCCGGGCTTTACCGGCTTCGGCCAACTCAGCAGTGATCCTGTTATGCGATCAACCGTTGATTGGCGCGGAACAAATTCGGACCTTGCTAAACGGCTGGCAAAACGAGCCAAGCCGTATCGTCGCCAGCTATTACCGGGACGGCGCCGGTGTGCCGGCAGTGTTTCCGACCGAGTTTTTCGGGGAACTGCTGAATCTTGAGGGTGACCGGGGTGCCAAGAAGCTGTTAATGAAATTCGACGAAAGTCTTTTGAAAATAGCGTTACCGGAAGCGGCGTTGGATATCGACAGTGCGGGAGATTTGGAAACGCTAACTGTTTCCCGGCAGATATAAAATTTCCGGCAAAACCACTTCCCAATGTTCGCACCTCAGCGCGTCCAAATCCCTAGACTTCTTTTGCCGCGCGTGAATAGCCGCTACTCTCACTTTAATGATTTCGCCTTCCGGCGCTACAAAGGCCAGTGACATCCGCGTGACCGCCACGCCGAATTTATCAGCCAGCTCCCAGCCGGTTTGCCCGTCACTCCTGGCACGCAATATCAATTCACTACCAACATCGAGCTGCGCAATTGCCCGATGAATAGCTTTATCCGCAGCGAAGTATCCGGGCCATGACAGCACGACTTGCGCGGAATTAGCCACCCAAGTGCGTAGGCCTAGCTGTTGAAATTCGTTGCTGGTTTTAGGTTGTGATTTAAGACAAAGGTCTTCGCAGTCGCGGACGAAACTATGGCGCCCGCCCCGTCTGGCGCTCAAGGTCAAAGTTTTACGGGCACGGGTCATCGCCACGTAGTACAGGCGCCGCTCCTCGTCAAAGGCTTGCTGCCAACCGCCGCCATCCAGGATCAGGACATGATCAAACTCCAGCCCCTTGGCTCTATGCGCCGTCAATAACAACAACGGTGCATGCCGGCTATCGTTTTCACCGGACTGGCTGCCGGAACCGAATTCGTAAAGCGCTTCGACGACGTTACTGACCACGTGCTGAGGACCCGGCGTGGTGGACTCGATGGCAATGATGAATTGCGCCAGCATGGCCTGGTACGGGTGTTCGATCAGGTCGTCCAAGTTATGGCGGTAGCGACTTTTGAACCAGCGCGATAATGAACCCCAACGTAGCAACACCCGTGGCTTGCGAGCCGTTCGCCGTTGCTTGTTCAGTAGTGAAAGCAAGCCATAGCCTTCCCGCGTGGCATGCAAATCCAACAAATAGTCATCACGCATCAAACGCACCGGAATACTCTTCAGCCGGCACAAGGCCGCCATCGGCTCCAGCGTTTCCCAATGCCTGGCGATCACCGCGAAACGGCCCCAATAGCTGATTTGGCCTGAGTTTGCCAACCGATTCAAACGGATCAGTTCGGCCAACGCCACCTCGACTTCGCCATAGAGCCGCACCGGCGTTTCCAGGATATGCACCCTGCCCTGAGTCAAACTATCCAGTTCGGCAAATTCGCCGCCATCCGGTGCATCGCGGCGGGCGTAATTGATTTGGATGGTCTGCTCGGTTTTCATCCGTTCCCGCGCCAACGCTACCACGCGATTTGCGCAATGAATAATATGCGCCGTGGAGCGGTAGTTTTCGACCAGGTAATAGGTCTTGGCCTGATAGTCATCGGCGAACTGTTTGATGAAGCGAACGTTCGCGCCACCAAAGGCGTAAATGTTTTGATCGTCATCGCCCACCGCCAGCAAGTACAGTTTATCTTCCTCGCTGTTGATCGACCGCCCGGCCAAGGCGCTGATCAACTCGTAATGCTCGGCATTGAGGTCCTGATATTCGTCGACCAGTAGAAAGCGCAAGCCCGACAGCAAGCGGTCGCGTTGTATGCCCGGACCAACGTCATCGCCCTGCTCCGCTTGTTTCAAGAGATTGGTGGCGTTTTTGATAACGGCGGAAAAATCGACTTGTTCGCCGTGCTCGGCGGCCACCGCATAACTGGTGCCGGTCAAACGCATCGCCAAACCGTGCAGGGTTTGCACCGTCACACCGGCTGCGTCGGCACCGATCAAGGCCCACAAACGCTTGCGGATTTCGATGGCCGCCGAGCGATTATAGCTCAGCACCATGATGTCTTCCGGCAACACCATGCATTCCCGCAGCAACCAGGCCACCCTATGCACGATGACCTTGGTCTTGCCGGAACCGGGACCAGCCAACACCAACTGACTGCCTTCGGGCGGCGCGGCGACGATGGCTTGTTGTTCGGGATTTTGCAGGTCGGTGAGGATGCGCCGGTGCGCGGCTTCGGTGGCAGCCATTTCCAGGATATCCTGGCGGCCGGCGAAGTAGCGGCGCACGAATTCTTGCCTGTCCATGCCGAAGTAATCGACGATAAACGCCATCGCCGCTTGAATCTTGCCCAGCGCCAAACGGGCATATTCCGCCATCACATGCACCTGGATGATCTTATCCTTGTAATGCAAGGCCAGTTCGGCGTAATCGGATTTTTTGAATTGCCGGCGCCTAGCCTCGGCATTGAGCTGGATGCTCATCGCCGCGCGGAACACCGCCTTGCCGCGCGCCAGATGTAAAACTTCGTTGCTATCCAGATAAAGCAGCGCCGCCGCCAAGGCCACATTCCAGTCGCGCACATCCAGATCCTGCAGGGTCAGATCGGCTTGCAAGGCCGCTTCCAAGTCGCCTTGCTTGCAGGTAACCAGCAGATTGTTGCCTTGGCGATGAACTATAAAAAAATTCACCAAGGCCTGAGCCAGCCGCATGCGTTTGTGGCGGATGTCCTCAATCGACTGCCAGCTCCGCAGCAATTTAAGATAGCGGTTATCCTGGCCGAACGGGCGCAACGCGAAAAACCCGCGCTGGCTGCTGCCGTCACCGAAGGCTTCGGCAAACGATTTCATCAAGCGCGTCAATTTGTCCGGCGTCAGATCGACACAGGCATCGCGGCGCAAGGTATCGCACAAGCGCCGCACATTCAGGATTTGCCATTGCTCTTGATCGGCATCCGGCGCCGCCTCCCGCAGGCTGGCGATCAACGCGTCTTCCAACTTGCGCAAGTCTTCCAGCCTATCCACCGTGTCGGGATCGCGGTACAGCGTCACGCCGATTTCGGTATCGTTGGAGACCAGTTTAAAGCGGTCCAGCTCGCGCAACATTTGCTGCACTTCGTGGGAATTGCGGCCGGTGGCCAGCATCAAGTCGTCGGTACTGATGCCTTCGTCGTCTTCGCTGTAAAAAAATTGCGACAACAACGCGATGTAAGGTTCGATGTCGGCATTCGGCCCCAGCTTTTTTTGCAGCAAGACCCTGGCTTCATCGATACTGGCAACCTGCAAACTGCCAGGAAACACGCGGGTATGATTTTCCTGCCGCTCCAGCAAACGCGCTTCTTCCAACCAGGCCACCGCGATGCGGACCTTGGTGTCGGCATCGGCGGCGTCCGGATCGATGCCGTGCTTGTCCGGAATTTCCAGCAGGATTTCACCGCTGGTGACCACCACCGAACCTTCGCTGCGGTCTTTGCGCTCGATGCTGCGTAAAGCTTTTAAAATCGCGTAAATATCGTGTTGCGTCAGTCGCGAATTACGCAGCAGCCGGAACTGCACGTCCAGATCGACATCGTCATACAGCAACACGCAGCGCGCGGGGTATTGATCACGACCGGCCCGGCCGGCTTCCTGCAAATAATTTTCCAGCGAGCCCGGCGTATCCAGATGAATCACCAGCCGTACGTCGGCCTTGTCCACGCCCATGCCGAAGGCATTGGTGGCGGCGATCACCCGCAACTCGCCGGCGATGAAGGCTTCCTGCACCTGGCGTTTTTGCTCGGGCTGCATGCCGCCGTGAAAATAGCCGCAATCCAGGCCCGCCTGTTTCAAAAATTCGGCCGTTTCCTCCACGGTTTTCTGCCGGGCGCAGAACACGATGGCGCCGCCCTCGTCGCGCAAGCTGTGCTCCAGCAAGCGCAGCACTTCCGGATATTTGGCTTGAGCCGGCACCGCATGCACTTCGTACAGCAGATTCTCGCGGCTGACGCCGCCGGTCAAACACGCCAGCGTAATGCTCAGGCGCTTGCGAAAATGCTCGCCTATGTCTTGCACCACGTCCGGTTTGGCGGTGGCGGTAAAACAGAACACCGGAGACGGCTTGTCCTTTTGCCGGGCCTTGATAAATCGCGACACATATAAGTAGTCCGGGCGAAAATCGTGACCCCATTTCGACAGGCAATGCGCCTCGTCGAATATCCAGGCGCCGATTTCCCGGTGTGCCAACGCATTGGCAAAAGCGCTGCTTCTAAATTGTTCCGGCGCGACAAAGATCAAACCCAGATCGCCCAGCCGCAACTTATCCAGCATCACCCGCCGCTCCAGCGGATTCAGCAGACTGTTGATATAACCGGCGCAGGTGATGCCGCGCGCTTCCAGATTATCGACCTGATCCTTCATCAGGGATTGCAGCGGCGAAATAATCACCGTAAGGCTGCCGTTGCGGTAGAAGCGGGCCAGCGCCGGCAATTGATAACACAAGGACTTGCCGCCGCCGGTCGGTAGAATCGCTAGGGTCGGCGTACCGGCAAAGCCGTGTTCTACAATGACTTGCTGCAAGGACTTGCCGTCGTCAGTGGTCGGTGACGGCCTGAACTGACTAATACCAGGGAAATAGCGCGGCAACAATTGCAGCAGATCGTGCTGTTCCCGGCACCAATCGCAATCGGCATCGCCGCAGGGTACATCGCGCAAGATCGCGATCAGCTCCCGAGTTTTTGGGAACGACAAACTCACCCAGGGCGGCAACACCGAATTGCCGCCCGCCACCCGCAGCCAGGCCAGCACGTAGGCTAGCGGCTTGTGCCATTCCGGATCGGGAAAATAGTCATTTACGATTTGTTGTCCGGCGCGGCACACCTTGCCGTCGGAAGCCCGCCGCCAGGCCGCTTGCACTTCGCTCATGGTCGGACGCAACGCGGCTCGCAAGGTGGCAAAGAAATTCGCCACGCCCTTGCCGTTTTCCGGCGCCAGTAAAAAATGCAGGCATAGCGCTTCATCGGGATGCTCGGCGACTCGCTGGATCAAGGCCGCCCGCTGATCCAGAAACAATTCGTAAGCCAACTCGGCATCGCGGACCGGATCGTTACGGGTGGTCGTGCAGAGTTTGTAATCCTTGACCAGCCGGTGATAAGGATTTTGCGGAAACGCCACCGGCGACAGTTCCAGCGTATCCACCATCGGCAAGCGATGCAGGGCCAGAGCCGGATGCAATAGCGACAAGGCTGGCTGGTCGAAGGCAATCACGTTATGCCCCAACACAAAGGTCGCTCCTTCACTGATTTGATCCAGTTTATTGAGCAGATCGGCCGCTTTGCCAGATACGCGCAAGCGGGCATCGGTATCCGGCCGATACGCACCGATTTCCCGCAGCTTCAAGCTATCCTGACGGGAGGTTTCGATATCGATGCAAAGGCACTTGGCGCGGGTTCTTTCAAGTGTCATGTTTATCAGTCTAATCCTTGAACCTGTTTTGGTCTGAGCGGGTAATGCCCTACGCGACACGCATTTCATCGGTTGCGGCCCAGGATCAGGACATCAAGACTGAGTATATTCAGGATATGCGGGCTTTGTCGAATGGCAAAGTGCCCTTGCCGTTTTTCAGGCCGATGGTAAACGCTTACTGGTTTATCCTAGTCCGGCCAGATCGATTGGGTGAAGGATTGAAATTTTCTACGAGTAGCCACAGTTTGGCCAAGTTCTATCGCCGAGGTAATATTGCCATTCGGCGGTTTTTCCGAATTCATGGTTTCTCATCCCCATAATTCCCAATCAATAAGAGGAACTTGCAAAACTCGCTAAACTGAGTGGAATTATTGGCTCGAATGGCCAAAAAAGAAAAATGAGCCTGTTCAAAAGTGATAAAGTCGAATCGTCGAAAACTCGAAAATCATCAGCAA
>JAJRDU010000140.1 GCA_028748685.1 Methylococcaceae bacterium | reverse complement strand
ATTGGCCGGAAGGTATCTTCCAAACCGACAATGACACTACTGTCCAACCGGTACCCAGTTCGGTCATCGATCCGGGCGTCCTGGCCTCGGATAGAAGCCAACTCAGTGCATTGCTGGCAATCAAACAAGCAAACATCATGCAGTTCTGCATTCAGGATTCGACGCCCGATTCCGGGCTGAATAAAACCCAACTGGATACCATTTTGGCTAACCATGCATCCGGCGAAGGTTTTACCTTGATCAATGGAAATCTGGAGGCCGACAGCACTATCGTTAAAAATCGTCTGATTCTGTTAATGAACGACACCGAACAACAGGCTCCCAATGCGAATCCTCTAACCGGTGGCGCGCCCTGGCGAGATACTCAGATTTGGGAAATGGAGCCTGCAAACGGCGATCCGAACGCATTTTCCATTCCTTTCGACATCGACTTAACCACGACCAATCCAGCGCCTCGGGGACAAATAGCAGGTGCGGGAATACCTTATAAAGTCAGTCGCTCATCGTTTCTGATCACGGACCCTGCTCCCTGGGTCATTACCGATCCCAGCAAAAAACGTTATGCCGACTTGCATCCCTCGACGATTAATTCCCGACAAGGCAGTTATGAACGCTGGTATGTTGCTAATATCGGTAATTCCGCGCCCGACGTCAAAGCCATTGCGACAACTGGCAATGTCCCCGATATGCACCCCTTTCATATCCATCTGGTCAATTTTGTGGTCAAAAATCGGTTTGTGTTAAGCAGGCAAAACTCGTTCGTGCAAAACACGCCGAAAAATAGCTTCGACAATCAGGCAAGGCATGACACGGTTCGCATCCAAAGCAATGAGTTACTGGAATTGCTGGTTTATTTTCCTCCGGGTTATACCGGCAAATACCCTTATCACTGCCATCTGGTCGAGCATGAAGACATGGGCATGATGCTGCATTTCTCGGTCAGTTAAGAGCTACCCACTATTATCGCCATTCGGCATCGATCGAATGGCGATAGCGCTTCGCTTCAAGGGCTCGTGGAATGGCTTCCCGCATTGACACAAATGGCTCCCGACGACCTTAGCTGGCCGAGACGAGATGCTGATTCGCGTCTACAATTAGTGGTCATGGCGGTCTTTTGCCGCTCGCATCGCGGCGCTGATCGACTCCGGACGGCATGCGATGAATGATCACATTAATAAATCGGTAATTCATTTATGAATCAGCGCCAGACATTTTTAAACCACTGCAATGAGTTTATTGGGATGACTCATCTCAACAGGGCGTTAGTTTTCGCAACATCCAACCGCTTGCCGGCCTAAAGTATTACCTCATCCAATCGATTCGGAGTGACCGTCATGGAATACGTTTTTGTCAGCTTTAAAGAAGACCGGACCGTCCTGGCCGACGGCGAAATATTGGGCCAAACCAACCAGACCCTGCTGATCGTCCGAGGCCATCACAGTTTTGCGCTGGACGGTCCCGCGGATTTCCAACCACCAGTAGTAGATGCCGTCATTCAGCACACGACGCCGATCGATCCCTATAAAATCGAATTCAAATAGGAATAGCCATGCGTAAACTGCAGCCGATATTGTTAGCCGTCATCGCCGCAACCCTGTCCGGTTGCGCCAGTTATCCGCCCACTACCAAGTTGGATCACTACGATCTTGGCCAAGGCTATCGGTATCAGCATCTGAATAGTCAGCAAAACAGCGAAAGCCTGTTCGTTATCCTGACCTTTTCGGGGGGAGGCACCCGCGCCGCCGCTTTATCCTATGGCGTCTTGGAAAAATTGCGCAATACGCCTATCGTCTGGGAAGGCAGGCCAAGCAATCTGCTGAACGAAGTCGACGTGATTTCCTCGGTGTCCGGCGGCAGTTTCACGGCGGGCTATTATGGCGCTTTCGGCGATGCCATCTTCGATGACAAAAATACCTCGGGCTTTCAGCGGGACTTCCTCTATCGAGACATCGAAGGCGACTTGTTCACGCAACTCTTCTATCCCAGCAACTGGCTGCGCCTGGCTTCACCTTATTACAGCCGGATCGACATGGCCGCCGATTTTTACGACCAGGAAATATTCCGTGGCGCCCGTTACGCCGATTTGATAGTGCGCAAGCAAAAACCCTATGTGATGATCAACGCCACCGACATGAGCCTGGGTGCGCGCTTTACCTTCGAGCAAACCCAATTCGATCCAATGTGCGCCGATCTGGGCGATGTGCATCTGGCTCGGGCAATCGCCGCCTCGTCCAACTTCCCGGTCGCCTTCCCGCCCATGACGCTGGACAATCACGCCGGCAGCTGCGGATACGGCGAAAAACAACCCGGCTGGATCGCACAAGCGGAGAAAGACCTGTTGGTCAACCCGGCCCGCTATAAAAACGCCGTGCTGTTAAAGACCTATCAGGATAGCGCCAAACGGCCCTATGTTCATCTTTTGGACGGCGGCATCGCCGATAATCTCGGCCTGCGTGGGCCCTTGCAAGCCTTGGTTTCCAATGACAGCGCCCTGAATCTTCCGGTAAAAATGGCCACCGGAAAAATCAAAAAATTGCTGATCATCACCGTCGATGCCAAGAATCAGCCCGACCTGAACTACGATGCCTCGGCAGCACCTCCCGGTGTGGTCGATGTGCTCAAAACCGTCTCCAATGTGCCGATGGACAATTTTTCCTTCGAGACGGCGGAAACCCTGCGCAAGTCCTTCGATGAGCTGAGCAAGGACAAAAACAACTATCTCGACTGCCAAAGCCAATTGCAAAGCCATTGCCCGGCCGCCGTGTTGTCCACGCCGGCGCCCAACATACCGCAACTGGATTTTATTTATATCGGCTTCGATTTGCTGTCCGATCCGGCTGAACGCACCAAGTTTTTCAACATGGCCACTTCGTTTTCCTTGCCAGATGCGGAAATCGACGATCTGCGCAACGTCGCCAAGCGGCTACTCGATGAATCGGACGCCTACCGGGAATTTTTGAAAA
>JAJRDU010000139.1 GCA_028748685.1 Methylococcaceae bacterium | reverse complement strand
GGGTAATGACCAGCAATTTCTCGCCGAGCTGTTCGCGTATCATCGCCACTTCCAGACCGGATGAAACGATGCCGTCGCAACCGATTTGCAGTGCCCGCTTGGCGCGAGACAACACCAACTCGCGGACATCGCACTTAAAGCCCAGGTCATCCAGGTCACCGCGATCCAGACTGGTCAGCGCCGTCACCGCCAAGACTTTCAAATCGCCCTTGGCCTGAGCGGCGGCTTCCATGATGGAGTCGTTGCCGTGGATGGTGGCCAGATCGACGCCATTTTTGCTCAGCGCCTTGATAGCCCGGCCGACCGTGGCGGGAATGTCGAAAAACTTCAGGTCGACGAACACTTTTTTGTTGCGGGCCTTCAGCCATTCGATAAAGCCGAAATAATCGCCGGACATGAACAGCTCCATGCCCACCTTGTAAAAAATCACAGCATCGCCCAATTCTTCGACCAAAGCCTGAGCCTCGGCGATGCTGGACACATCCAGTGCCATGATCAGGCGTTCGCGGACGGGAATGGCTTTGGTGGAGATGAATGCTGAATTTGTCATGCCGGATTTCCAGATTGGTATAAGCTTGTTGGCGGAATACGGTGAATTTTATCCGATGTTTTGCCTACGAGTCCCAACTTCTGCGCACGAACCAAATTTCATTGGTAGAGATCGTCTATTTATCCGCCATTTCTCTTCCCGGCCGATTAAACTTCATCAAATGGCAACAATTGGCTAATATAGTTGCTCGTTAAAAAACCCTTCCGGGTGATAGGTATATTGCGTTATGAACCAAACACGTTCAAAAGGACTTATTCGGCCGCTACATTCGCAGCTGCAAGGAATCACACGCGCCGTCGACAGTGTATTGATTTTCACCGCATTGGTGGTTTCGTTGCGGATTTACGAAACGCCGCTCGGCCCCGAATATACGTTGCTCTGCCTGATCAGCATCATCCTGTTCAGCATTTTTGCCGAAAACCAGGAGATTTACCACGGTTGGCGCGGTGCGCCTATGTTCGATGAAGCGGTGCGGATTTTGATGTCGTGGCTGGCAACCTTCGTTCTAATCGTCAGCGGTTTATACATCTCTCAATCGACGTTCGAATACTCTAAGCTGGTCATCGAGCTATGGCTGCCGCTGGCCCCCTTGGCAATCATCCTGCTTCATACCACGCGCCGGGGAATATTGTCCTTCCTGAGATCGCACGGTTTGAATACCCGTTCCTATGCCATACTCGGCGCCAACAGCCTGGGACAACGGCTCAAAATCGCCCTATCGGAAATGCCATGGCTAGGCTACCGTTTCGCTGGTTTTTACGATGATCGCATCGAACGCAAGGAAGAACGCATCGACGACAGGGCGCAACCTATCGTCGGCAATTTTAAAGACCTGCTCAGCCAAGCGCAGAGTGGCGAGATCGACCATATTTACATCACCCTGCCGCTTCGCGCCGAAAAAAGGATCAACCAGCTGATTCAGGAACTGGCGGATAGCACCGTTTCCGTCAACATCGTTCCCGACTTTTTTACCTTCAACCTGATTCAATCAAAATGGAGCAATGTGCAGGGTATTCCGGTCGTCAGCGTCTTCGATACGCCTTTCACCGCGCTGGACGGCATGGCAAAGCGCATTGAAGACCTTGTGCTGTGCGCGATCATTCTGCCTATCATAGCTATCCCCATGCTGATCATCGCCATCGCCATCAAGCTGACCTCGCCAGGCCCCGTGATCTTCAAGCAGCAGCGTTACGGTATCAAGGGCGAGCCTATCGAGGTGTGGAAATTCCGGTCCATGACGGTCTGCGAAAACGGCGACACCATCAAACAAGCTACCGCCAACGACAGCCGGGTTACGCCGCTGGGCGCTTTTCTGCGCCGCACCTCGCTGGATGAGCTGCCGCAATTCCTGAACGTGTTGCGAGGCACCATGTCCGTAGTGGGTCCGCGCCCCCACGCCGTGGCTCATAACGAGTATTACCGGAAGCAGATTCAAGGTTACATGTTGCGCCACAAGGTCAAACCCGGCATCACCGGCCAGGCGCAAATCAACGGTTGCCGCGGCGAAACAGATACCATCGATAAAATGCAGGCCCGCATCCATCACGACCTGGAATATCTCCGCCAATGGTCGCTGTGGCTGGATCTGAAGATCGTCTTCATGACGATCATCAAGGGTTTCGTCAGCAAACAAGCTTATTAGGGAAGCTTTGATAGTCCTTCAACAAGCTCAGGACGAACGGTAACGTTTGATTCCGCTCATGGTTCGACAGGCTCGCCACGAACGGAATCAATTTTAGTTACCAGATCAAATCGTCGGGAATCTGATACTGGGCATAGGGGTCGTCGGCGGCCGGCATATCCTGGGTAGGCTGGTTAAGCACCACCACATATCTGGCGTCTCTATCCTGAATCTTGCGGGCGATTTCGGCGGGGACAATTTCATAAGCGCTATCGAGCCTGACGATGCCAGCCCGGCCATTGATCAAGGCTTCCCGGACTTTTTCCGCGACATAAACCAACTTCACCTTATTGTCGTCGTTAAACTGGTAGGCAAGGCCGTTGTGGTCCTTGGCGATGCGGTTAAGCTCGGTGATTTGCTTGATTTGCGCCGCTAGGGCTTTTTGCTCCTCGGCCAATTTGCGTTGGCGGTTCAACTCGCGGTCGCGTTCCACCTGTTGCTGGCGGGCTTGTTCGGCGCTGAGTTTAACTTCGTCGACGATTTCGACACCGTTGTTGCGTTGTTGTTTGGTCTGCTTGCGTTTCTCGGATTTAACTTGCTTGGCCTTGGCGTCGCTGGCCAGGCCGGATTTTAGGAGCTGGTCCTG
>JAJRDU010000138.1 GCA_028748685.1 Methylococcaceae bacterium | reverse complement strand
CTTTGCGCATGTTTTCGATGGCCAATTCCATGTCGCCGTTAGCTTCAACCAGGGCCTTTTTACATTCCATCATGCCGGAACCGGTACGTTCGCGCAGTTCCTTTACCATAGCCGCACTAATACTCATCGTTTTTTCCTCAAGTTTATTAACTAAAAAAACGCCTCACAAAGGAGGCGTTTAAAATACAGATAAACCCGGTCTGATCGATCAGACCGGTCACGCCCGAACTTGTCGGGCGCTCTTAAACTCACGCTTCCGCTACGACTTCTTCGACAAAATCGTCCGATTTGGTCGCGGCATCCATACGCAGAGCCTTGGCTTCAAGGACCGCCGCCGAAGCGCTTTGGCAATACAGCGTAACGGCACGAATCGAGTCATCGTTACCCGGTATCACATAATCAATTTTTTCAGGCGAATTATTGGAATCCACCACGCCTACCACGGGAATGCCAAGTTTTTTGGCTTCCATGATGGCGTTTTTCTCGTAGCCAACATCCAGCACAAAAATCACATCCGGCGTGCCGCGCATATCTTTGATACCGCCCAGGCTGCGCTCAAGCTTTTCCAGTTCGCGCTCCATGCCCAACGCTTCTTTTTTGCTGAAACGTTGATATAAGGTACCATCGGCTTTCATCGCTTCCAGTTCTTTCAAACGGTTGATGGATTTTTTGATGGTTTTGAAGTTGGTCAACATGCCGCCCAACCAGCGATGATTGACATAAGGCATGCCGCAACGTTTGGCTTCTTCGGCCACGGTTTTACGTGCCGCTTTTTTAGTACCAACGAACAGGATGGTGCCTTTGTTGGCGGTCATTTGACCCAGGTAATTCATCGCGTCGTTGAACATCGGAAGCGTTTGTTCCAAATCGATGATATGGATTTTGTTACGAGCGCCGAAAAGGTATGAAGCCATTTTCGGGTTCCAATAACGGGTTTGGTGTCCGAAGTGAACACCCGCTTCTAACATTTGACGCATTGACACTGCTGCCATTTCTTTCTCCTAAGATTTTGCCGGATTTTCCGGCTTTGGGTTACGCCTCCGCACTGTCCCGACTACTGACCGGATCGGCCTTATCGGCTTCAACCGGCACCCCAGCAATCGTGTCGACAGGCGTGAGTATTGATACATAGTGAACTTAACTTTATACCATGATTACGTTTTCACAACAACCTCAAATCTGTTAGACTGCCTTATCTAGCGGCCTGCGCCGGCTATCAAACTCAAACAGTCTTCAATCCTTTTCTCTTAAAATCCCGACTCACCGATGAGTATTTTAATTAAAACCGCGGACGAAATTGCCAAGATGCGTATCGCCGGAAGACTGGCCGCCGAAGTATTGGAAATGATCGCCCCGCATGTCGTCGCCGGCGTGACCACCGAAGAACTCGACCAGATTTGCCATGATTACATCGTTAACGTCCAACAGGCAATTCCGGCACCACTCAATTATCGCGGCTTCCCTAAGTCAATCTGCACCTCGATCAATCAGCAGATTTGCCACGGCATACCCTGCGACAAGAAATTAAAAAGCGGTGACATCGTCAACATCGACATCACCGTGATCAAGGACGGTTATCATGGCGACACCAGCAAAATGTTCTGCATCGGCGACGTCAGTCCACACGCCAAACGATTGGTCGACGTCACCCGCCAATCCCTTTTCCTCGGCATCGAAGAAGTCAAACCCGGCGCGCGTTTAGGCGACATTGGCCATGCCATTCAAAAACATGCGGAAAGTAATCGATATTCCGTGGTCAGGGAATTCTGCGGCCACGGCATTGGCAAGGACTTTCACGAAGAACCACACGTCATGCACTTCGGTAAGCGCGGTGAGGGCTCCATACTGAAAACGGGCATGATTTTCACGATCGAACCCATGCTCAACATCGGCAAACGTCACATGAAAATTCTCGCCGACGGCTGGACGGCCGTCACCAAAGACCGAAGCCTGTCGGCTCAATGGGAACACACCATCCTGGTGACCGATAGCGGCTACGAGATCCTGACCTTGCGTCAAGAAGAGCTGTGAACAAGGAGCGTTTAGCCGAAAACAGCTTCCTAAGCTGTTTCGATCAACCCAATTCGATCGCCGCCTTCAAACAACTAATAAGCGCGCAAACTCAGACTCTCAAGCAGCGCTTCAGACCTGACCGTTCCGTTACCCCCCTGCTCAACGCTAAATCGCAATTTATCGACAGCCTATTGAAATGCTGCTGGCGGCATTTCCTGGGCAATCGCGCCGAAGCGCTCGGATTGGTCGCCACCGGCGGTTACGGAAGAAACGAACTGTTTCCGCACTCCGACATCGATATTCTGATCCTGGCAATGCCCGGAGACAAGGACACACTTAACGAGCAACTGTCCAACTTTAGCCGCTTCCTATGGGATATAGGCCTCAAACCCGGCCAAAGCGTACGTAGCATATCCGAGTGCATAGAATGCGCAGCGGAAGACCAGACCATCTTCACCAGCCTGCTGGAAATGCGCCTAATCACCGGCAATGCCCGTTTATTTGGAGATTTAAAAACTAAATTAGCCGAGCGCAAACTTTGGCCTTCCGAACAATTCTTTCCGGCCAAAATCGCCGAACAGGAACAGCGCTACAGCAAATATCACGATACGGCCTACAACCTGGAGCCCAATATCAAGGAAGGCCCAGGCGGTCTCAGGGATTTACAGGTCATATCCTGGGTGTTCAAGCATCACTACAACTCGTCGACGCTGCGCGAACTGATCAAATACGGTTACCTGCCCAAATCGGAATATGACACGCTGCTCGCTGCCCGCGACATCCTTTGGCGTTTGCGATTTGCGTTACACAATTTGACCAGCCGCTGCGAAGATAGACTATTGTTCGACTACCAACGAGAACTGGCCGAACAATTCGGATTCGTGGACAGCCATCAGCAGCCCGATGTCGAATCGTTTATGCAGTTTTATTTCAAGACTGTCGTCGACATCGAGCGCTTGAACGAGATGTTGATGCAATTGTTGAATGAGAAACTGATCAGCAACCAAGAGAATCTGAAACCCGTTCCGATCACCGCCAACTTCTCATCGATAGGTGGCTACCTGGAAGCGGCCGACAAGGATATTTTCGAACGTCAACCGCTGGCTCTGCTGGAAATTTTTCTGCTGCTGCAACAGTCGCCATCCCTAAAAGGCATACGCGCCAGCACCGTGCGCTTGATCCGCAAGAATGTGCACCGGATAGACCAAGCATTCAGAACCAACAAACAAGCCAACCGGCTGTTTATGGACATCCTGCGCCAGCCACGCGGCATCACTCGCCAGCTCCGGCGCATGAATCGTTACGGCGTCCTGGCCGCCTACCTGCCGGACTTTGCCAATATCGTCGCCCGGATGCAGTACGATTTGTTCCACATCTATACCGTGGACGAACATACGCTGTTCGTGATTCGCAATCTGCGCCGCTTTTCGCTGGATAGACACAACACCGAACTGCCGTTCTGTAACAATATTTTCCTGCTGATTCCCAAGCCCGACATACTGTACATTGCCGCGCTGTTCCACGACATCGCCAAGGGCCGAGGCGGCGACCATTCGCGGCTCGGCGAAAGTATCGCCCGTGACTTCTGCATCCAGCACGACCTGCCTTCTCTCGACACCAAACTGGTTACCTGGCTGGTACGCAATCACCTGCTGATGTCAATGACCGCGCAACGCAAGGACATAAGCGACCCGGACGTCATACACAGTTTCGCTCTGCAGGTCGGCAGTATCGAATATCTCAACTACTTGTATCTGCTGACCGTGGCCGACATTCGCGCCACCAATCCCAGCCTGTGGAACTCATGGAAGGACACGCTGATCAAGGAACTCTACATCGCCACCCACAACGCCCTGCACCGCGGTCTGCACAATCCCGTGGCGCGTTCCGAACGACTCGCGGACAACATCAAGGAAGCCAAGCGAGAACTGATCAATCTCGGCGTTTCCGAATTGTCCATCCAAAACTCCTGGCAACATCTCAGCGACGATTACTTTTTGCGCTACTCTGCCGACGAAATCGCCTGGCACACCATTGCCATTGCCGCCTCGACGGAAAGCGATTTGCCCTTGGTGCTGCTACGTCCGCAAACCCAACGCGGCAGCGCCGAAATTTTCGTCTACACCCGCAACGAGACCGGCATTTTTTCGATCTGCACCGCCAGCCTCGACCAGATGGGACTGACGATCTTGGATGCCCGCATCATCACCACCTCGGACGAATACGTCCTCAACAGCTTTCAAGTCCTGGAACAATCGGGCGAAGCCATAACCGACCTGTATCGGGAAATTCACATCTGCACCTCGCTACGCCACGGCCTGCTCAGTAAAAAAGCCATCAAGGCGCCTAAAAACATACACAAACAATCCCGGCAAGCCCGCCACTTTCCGATCGAAACCCACATCACCTTTCTGGACGATCCATCCGGGCGCCACACCATTATCGAGCTAGTCACCACCGACCGCGCCGGCCTGCTATCGACCATAGGCCGCGCCTTCACCGAGTTGGACATTCAACTGCACGACGCCAAAATAACAACGATCGGCAGCCGTGCCGAAGATATGTTTTACATCACCGATCACTTAGGCAAGCCGATAGTCGACGAAACTCAGAAACAGAAAATTCGAGGGAAAATGCTGCAGTTATTGGAAAAGGAAGCTAGGGAGTAGAGAGTGGGAAGTGGGAAGTGGGAAATCAAAACCACTCCCTACCTCCCACTCTCTTCCCTTTCGGGACAATAGCCCCGAAAATCGACATCCGGAAAAATATCGTCCATGACTTCCAAAGCCGTCAGGTAACGTTCGTCGATGCGATTCTTGCGTATCGCATCGTGCAAGTAATTAAAACGCGCCAGATGATCGGTGATGCGCTTTTTCGCATACTCGACCGTGGTACCCGACTTAATGATAAACGGCCAATCCGAAGCCTGCGCCAACAGCAACGATCGGACGGCTTGATTCAGCGCGCGTTGCTGCAAGTTGCTGACCTTCAAGCCCTGCAAATCGCAAACCAGCTTTTCCAACTCGGCGCCCGCCTTATGGATCAAGGGATAGATCCAGTCGGTGCTGTCGTTCAACCAATAGGAAGAGTAGCCCTGTTCCCCCCAACTGGAGGCCGATGGCGTGGCCGTCTGCAAGGGTAAATGCAAATCCAGATAATCACCGCAACTTATGGTCTGAATACCATTACTTGCTTCACTGGCTAGTCGCAATACCGACTCCAGCCAATGCGGACCTTCAAACCACCAGTGCCCGAACAATTCGGCATCGTAAGGTGCAACGATAATCGGCGGTCTGTCCATCTCCGTGCTCAGCGCGGCTATCTGCGACTGTCTCTGCCGGATAAAATCCTCCGCATGCAGACGGGCTTTCGCCAGCGCCCGATCGGGATCATAAATCGCCTTGGGCAAGTCGTTGCCAGTCACGCGATGATATTTGATACCGGTATTGATCCGGGTCTTACCATCGAGAATATAAGGGGCGATATAATCCAGTTCCAAATCGAAACCGATGTCGCTGTAATATTCGCGGTAATCGGCATCACCCGGATATCCCTCCTGAGCGCTCCATACCTGATTGGAAGAAGCTGGATCGCGTCCAAATGCGGCAACACCGTTTCCGCAATTCAGCGGCGCATAAACACCGTTGTTTGGCGACTGATCGGCCGCCATGATGCCGTGGCTGTCGACGAAAAAATACTCGATGCCGGCCTCGGCCAGAATTTTCTCCAGGCCCGGATAATACCCGCATTCCGGCAACCAGAAACCGCCTGGACGGTAACCGAAACAGCCTTCAAAGGCAGCTAGGCCCACCTTGATCTGGTTGCGGACCACTGTTTCACTGGTGTTGAGCAGCGGCAGAAAACCGTGAGTCGCTGCGGTCGTAATCAATTCCAGCTTGCCGGCCTGCTGATGTTTTAGAAAAGCTGCCGCCAAATCGCACTGATAGTGATCCCGATAGCTGCACAGCGCGCCACGAAAAAACTGTTGATACATTTCAGCCAACTTCTGGTATTCGGGCTGATGACGGGTCCTGACGATTTCCTCATCGGCCAACGCCAACTGGCGTTGAAGATGATGAAGGTAGCGGCTTTGCAACAAGGGATCGCGCCACATGGTTAGCAAGGTCGGCGACAGCGACAGCGTCAATCGATAATCGACGCCTTCCTCCAGCAGCTTATCCATCATCGTGATCAATGGCAGATAACATTCCGTGACCGCCTCGAACAACCAGCTTTCTTCGAAAAAACTGTCATATTCAGGATGATGCACGTAGGGCAAATGGGCGTGCAGAACGATGCTAAGGTAGCCCTTGTTCATTGCGATCCTCTGATTTCCGGATGGGAAGCGGCTTTGCCAATGGGCGACGACGCGGGACTGATTGGAACACTAAATTGGGCGATGATGTCCGACAGGCCGCCCCCACGCTGTAGTTGCGGACTTGGAAGAACGGCGGCATTGGAAACAGCAAGCGCGGTAAAATCATGTTTGCCATGACTGACTCCGATCTCGGCGCGATAGGTTCCGCCCGCAAAAGCCGATTCGGCCGGCAAGATCACTTCCTGCCGGCATTGTCCGCTGTCGACGGGAATATCAATCCAACTCGGCGGTTCCGCCAGGTTGATTGTTTCAATCGCCTGAGGAAATTGTTTAAAAACTCTCAGCGTCAATTGCTCGGCGGCTGCCGATTGCTGTTCATCCGCCACCGGTTTCGCGTCGGTATTCAAGCCCGTGCTAAAGCTGGATTCATTTAGATGCCAGTAAGCATGCAGTCGGCGTGGATCTATGGGCAACAGCACCAGACTCGAACGATGCTCGACGGGACGCGGGCTAAATTCGCGGCTAATTTCCTGGCTAATCGCCAAAAGTTCGCGCACCGAGAATGCCATGGGCTTTAGAACTGCAGCATCCCTCCCGGTAAAGCGCGGGGCAAACTCTCTGCTGATCGCCTGGCTGATGGCTAACATTTCTCGTGGCGACAATTCAATTCGAGTTTGATGGGCTGAATGTAAAAAAGCCATTATCATAGGATAATAGTAGCGTAACCGGACTGTCATACTTTCCTGCGAAGGTATGCAGGCGCCATCCGCCGTATAGTGACGGTACTAATAAACTCTAACCGTTGTCGAATATTTGCGCAAGGTCCGGGCCTAATTACCGGCCTTTGCAGTAGAATGACGGGTTTTGACGATTTTCTGGTCCTGATTATGCTGAGAAAATACAATTTGAGATGGGGAAGCCCTTACCCTCACGGCGCCAAGGCCAGTGAAGGCGGGGTTAATTTTTCCATTTCCAGCCGTCATGCTACCTATGTCGAATTGCTGTTATTCGCCACTGCGGATTGCCAGAGCCCGTTCCAGGTGATTCCGTTAAAAATGGAAAAAAATCACACCTTTTTTTCCTGGCATGTATTTGTCGAAGAACTCCCGGTCGGCACCTGGTATGCCTGGCGCATCGAAGGCACCTCGCACACCCAGGAATCCGGCTTACGTTTCGATCATGAAAAACTATTGCTCGATCCCTGGGCGCGCGCGGTCAGCGACAAGCTGTGGAGCCGCGCCGCCGCCTGTGTCCCAGGCGACAACAGCGCTTGCGCGATGCGAGCCGTGGTCGTTGACGACCGTTACGACTGGGAAGGCGACACGCCCCTGGCGATCAGAAGCGAAAAAGCCATCATTTACGAATTACACGTCGGCGGTTTTACACGCCACTCGTCGTCCAAGGTCAAACACCCCGGCACCTTTTCCGGTCTGATCGAAAAGATCCCATATCTTCAACAGCTGGGCATCACCCATGTCGAACTGTTGCCGGTAATGGCCTTCGACGAACAGGATGTCCCACCACATACCGCCGATCTTGGCCTGAAAAACTACTGGGGCTACAGCACACACAGTTTTTTCAGCCCGCATCCAGGCTACTGCGTCACGCCGGAACAAGGCACCCATATCCGCGAATTCCGAGATCTGGTCAAAGCCCTGCACAAGGCCGGTATCGGGGTGATCATGGATGTGGTGTTCAACCACACCTCGGAAGCCGGAACCGATGGCCCCGTGATCAATTTCAAAGGCATCACCGGCAACAGCTTTTATCTGACCGACAAACAGGACAAGCGGATTTTCCTGGATTACACCGGTTGCGGCAACACCGTCAATGCCAATCACCCGCTGGTCACCAACTTCATCATCAGCTGTCTGGAATACTGGGTCCGGGAAATGCATGTCGACGGATTTCGCTTCGATCTGGCCAGCGCGCTGGCGCGAGGCGAAGACGGCAGTGTCATGCAGGACCCTCCCTTGGTCTGGGGTATCGAACTTTCCGAGCAACTGGCCAAGACCAAATTAATCGCAGAAGCCTGGGACGCCGCCGGCCTGTATCAAGTCGGCAGTTTTCCGGGCTATCGCTGGGGCGAATGGAACGGCATGTACCGCGACGCCATCCGCCGCTTCCTGCGCGGCGACAAGGGCGTCACCAATGAAGTGGCTACCCGCCTCTGCGGCAGCAGCGATCTTTATCGGCATCAGGGCCGCCTGCCCATCAGCGGCATCAACTTCATTACCTGCCATGACGGTTTTACGCTCAACGACCTGTTCAGCTACAACGAAAAGCATAACGAAGCCAACGGCGAAGGCAATCGCGATGGCTGCAATAACAACCTGAGCTCTAACTGTGGCATCGAAGGTCCGACCACGGACTCCGCAGTGCTGGCCTTGCGCAGGAAACAGGTTAAAAATGCCTATGCTATTCTTTTACTCAGCCATGGCGTGCCTATGCTGCTCGCTGGCAACGAGTTTTTGCATAGCCAGCAGGGCAATAACAATTGTTACTGCCAGGACAACGAATTAAGCTGGCTAAACTGGAATATGACTAAAAACAACGCCGATATGCTGCGTTTCGTACAACAGATGATTCAATTCCGCAAGCGGCACCCGGCGCTGATGCGGCGCCAATTCCTGACCGGCAAAGTACCCGAAGGAAAAAAAATGCCGGACATCAGCTGGCACGGCTGTGAAGCCGGTCAGCCGCCGCGCTGGGACGACCCGGATAACCAATTCCTGGCTTACACATTGACCGCCGTGGGTGAAAAGGAAGCCGACCTGCACGTAGTCATGAATATGTCCGACACAAAATACACGGCGCACCTGCTCGCTATGGAAGGCAAAACCTGGTGTCTGGCGATAGATACCTCGTTAAAATCGCCCAAGGATATTGTTGAGCCGCAGGACCAAAGCCCGCTCGGCAAGCTTCGTTATTTGGTCGATGGCCGTTCGGTCGTGGTTTTCGAGAGTATTGCCGTGACGAGCCATGGCGCCGATTTGCACTCCGGAAAATCGTCAAAATTTCTCAGTAAGCTAGCGGGTATCAAGCTATTCGATCATCATTAACAGCGATCAACCGTCGTTACTGCAAAAGGGCTTATCGTTCCAACCATGCCGGATTAGGACGCCAGTTCCTCACCCAATCCGGCAAATCCTCGGCGGGCATGGGCATGGCAATACCATAACCCTGAGCCTTCTCGCAGCCCATTTTCAGCAATAATGAACCGTGATCCACGGTTTCCACGCCTTCGGCAATCACTTGGCGATGAAAAGTACTGGCTAAACTGATAATGCCCTCGACTATGGCGCGGTCTCCCGAGTCCTCTAGCATGTTTCTAACAAACGAGTGATCGATTTTCAGGGTCTCGGCGGGCAAGGTTTTCAGATAGGCCAACGAGGAATAACCGGTTCCAAAGTCATCCAACGCAAAAGCAACACCTAATGCCTTGCACTCATTCATCACGGCCGACACGCGGCTTATATCCTGCAGCGCGGCGGTTTCGAAAATCTCCAGTTCCACATCGGCGGGGCGGGGCATAGGGTAGCAATCCAAGTGCCTTGTCAGTGTTTCGGCAAAACCGGGGCGCAGCAGATGATGAGGCGCGATATTGATGCTGATGGCGATCTGCAAGCCCTGTTCCAGCCAAGCTCGCTGATGCTTTAAGGCCGTTACAAGGACCCAGTCTCCGAGGGCAACCGCCAAATCCGTGCCTTCTATAACCGGTAGAAACTCTGCGGGTAACAATATCCCTCGCTCCGGATGGCACCAGCGTACCAAGGCTTCCGCCCCCAGGATATGGCCGCTACGCATATTGATTTTCGGCTGAAAAAACAATACGAACTCTTGGTTGCGTAACGCGATTTCGACTCGAGCCAGGGTTTCTCCTCGGGCAAGGGCGATACGATCCATATTGTGATCGAACAAATGATAGCGGTTCTTGCCGCCCTGTTTGGCTGCGTACATGGCCTGATCGGCGTGCCGCAACAAGGTATCTGCATCGACCGCATCATTCGGAAACAGCGTAAATCCCAGGCTGGCGGACACAGCCACGCGATGTCCGGCAATTTCAGCCGTCTCCGCCACCTTGCGCAACATTCTATCCAGCACCGACTCATATTCCTGACTGCCGTCCAAGTCGAGCAACAACAGCACGAACTCGTCGCCCCCTATCCGTGCCACCGTATCGCCGGCCCGCAAGCAATCCTTGATGCGCTGGGAAATTTCGATCAACAACAGGTCGCCCACCTCGTGCCCAAACAGGTCGTTAACCGGTTTAAAGCCGTCAAGATCCAGATAACAAACCGCCATATGATTTCTCGAACGGCGGGTATGGGCAATCGCTTGGGTCATGCGATCCGCGAGTAGAACGCGATTGGGAATGCCGGTCAAGGGGTCGAAATGCGCGATGCGCTCCAAATCGTACTCGTGATTTTTCAATGGCGTAATATCGGCGAACAGGCCGATAAAGTGGTGAATATTACGTTGTTCGTCGCGCACTACCGAGATGGAAGTCAAGGCCGCGTAAATTTCGCCGCTCTTATTACGGTTCCAGATTTCACCATTCCAATGGTCATATTTCAGCAAGGACCGCCACATGGTCTTGTAAAAATCCGCCGATTGCCGGCCCGATTTAAGTAGGCGCGGGTTTTTGCCCAACACTTCTTCCCGGTTATAGCCGCTAATCCGGCTGAACGAGGCGTTGACATCGATAATGCGATTTTCGGCATCGGTAATGACGATGCCATCGTGGGTGTGGGCAAAGACGCTGGCCGCCAGACGCTGTGCCGCTTCCTTTTGCTGCAATTCCTGGCGCATTCGCTCGCGCTCCAATAAATTGCGTATCCGCAAGCGGGCAATTTCGATATTGATGGGTTTGGTCAGATAATCGGCGGCGCCCAGCGTAAAGCCTTTCGCTTCGGCATCCGTCTCGGTCAAGGCGGTGACGAAAATGATGGGTATATCCTGCAACAATGGATCGGCCTTCAAGCGCCGACAGGTTTCATAGCCGTCCATCTCCGGCATCATGATGTCGAGCAGGATAAGCGCGGGCGGATCGTCATGAGCCAATTCCAGTCCCTTGGCGCCCGAAGTGGCAATTTGAATCGCATAATCGTCTTGCAGCGCCAACCCCAACAAGGCCAGATTAGCCGGCATGTCATCGATGGCGAGGATTTTTAAAGGTTTATTATTCATTCCGGCTAGTTCCTGTCCCAACCCAGCATGGAACGAAGTTGCTCTAACTGGCTACGCGCCAGTTCAAACTTCATCTCGCTAATCAATTGGCCGACCACGAGAAACCGAGGGGCGGCCACATGGCCTTTCAAGCGGTTTTGCAGTAAATTGAATTGGCTAATCGCATTGAACATATTCTTGGTCAACAACTGATCGAGCTCCTCGATCAGCGTGATAACCTCCTCTCGATCCGATGCAAGTTC
This sequence comes from Methylococcaceae bacterium, assembly GCA_028748685.1. GTDB lineage: Bacteria > Pseudomonadota > Gammaproteobacteria > Methylococcales > Methylomonadaceae > Methylomonas. The sequence continues at coordinate 14,382 of JAJRDU010000138.1, read as the reverse complement.
TTTTTCTTCGCGCGTAACATCGGCGACCCAGGTGTCCGGCGTCTCCGTATTAAACTCGCCGCGTTTATTAAGCCATTTATTCAAAGTGCTATGCAAATTAGCATACTCGACAGGCTTGACCAACACGTCGTCCATACCGGCTGCTATGCAACGTTGCCTATCTTCCTCATCGGCGCTACCGGTCAAGGCAATAATCGCCAGCCTAGGTTTATCGCCTGACAATTCGTGGTCACGTATGGTTCGTGTCGCCTCATAACCATCCATCACCGGCATTTGGCAATCCATCAGCACCAGATCAATGGCTTCGGCGCCGGTAATGGCATCAACGGCTTGATGGCCATTTTCCGCACAGATCACCGCCATTTGCTGCTTGGTCAACATGGCTTCGATCACCTCGCGGTTGATGTCATTATCATCGACAACCAACACCTGGATAGGCCGATTTTGGCTGAACGGGGTACCGGGCTCCGCTGTTTTTTCCTTTAACGCCGGCAGCGGCTTCGGGAATACGAAACCATCTATCTCGGCGGAAATCCGAAACCAAAAGCGAGATCCCTGCCCCTCGCAGCTTTCGACGCCCGAGCACCCCTGCATCAATTCGGCAAAACGTTGGACGATGGACAAGCCTAAACCGGTACCCGCGTAATGGCGTGTCGAACTATTATCAATCTGTGAAAACGGTTTGAACAACAGACGCAGTTTATCGGACGCAATACCGATACCACTGTCGGTAACCGAAAACTCCAATTCCGCATAACTCCCTTCGCGATTGACTTCGTCGGCATGGATATGAACAAAACCCTGCTCGGTAAACTTAATGGCATTGCTGACCAGATTGGAAAGCATCTGCCGTACCCGCACCGGGTCAAGCCGGTAACATTGCCCGGCGAGCCCTTTCCAAGTCGCCGTAATCTCAAGATTCTTGCGACGAGCATTCTCACCGAACAGCGACAGTACTTCGTCGACCAGATCCCGAGGATCAATAACCGAATAGCTAAGCTCCAGTTTACTGGCTTCGATCTTCGACAGATCCAGCACGTCGTTCAGCAAGGCCATCAGCGTCTGCCCGGATGTCAAGATGGTCCGGGCGTAGTCCGGATACTTTTCGGGACTGTTACCAGGCATGGTCAACAATTGCGCCATGCCCAGTATGCCGTTCAACGGCGTGCGAATTTCGTGCGACATGGTAGCCAGAAAGCTGGTTTTGGCTTTATTGGCGGCTTCCGCAACCCTAGTTTTGATTTCGTTGCTCAGAATCAGCGCCATATGCGCGAAAAACGGCGACAGGTATTCTCGCATTTGTGCCGTCCCCACTAGGTCGGACATTTTGATGACACCCAGAATATCCTTGCCCACCAGCAGGGGCATCACCCAGGTACAGGCGACCGCGGCGACATTGTCCTTCAACAATGTATGGCCCAGATCGCTTTGCTGTTCGATAAAGCGATGATGCTGAAACACGTCAGCCACCAGAGGATCTTCAATACGCTCGACCACCAAACGATCGCCGAACAGATTGGCATAGTGAATCTCGCCTTCCTCCAGATAATAGTAAATCTCGACACTGGTGCCGCCCAGACTACTGCACAAGGCCGACATCAGACTTTGCAATAAACCTTCCACCCCGGCAATCGGATTCAGCTGTTCGACCATGTGCAGGACCAGATACAGATTGGCCTTTTCTTCGGAAAGCTTGCGAACGCGGTTTTCCAGATAATCGATGCGCTTCAATAATTCCTGACGAGATGAAGTTTGACTCATTGCTCTTGACTGAGCCGCCGTTGAATCGCGTCAGCCAATACCGATTCCAGATGCTCGAGACCGACATCCATCCATTGCAAGGGCAGATCCACGAAACGCGCGGCCGCCTCGGCCGCTTCGGTAAAATCACCGTTGCAAGGCGTCTTGAGCGCCAGAATGTATTTATGGCTGCTGTGAAAAATCTCCCGGATCACCGGCGTATTCATGCCAAAACAGGCGGTGATCATCGGCTCCCAGGTCAGCGCCCAGTCTTCCACCAGAAAATAAGCGCCTTTTTCCAATTCCCGCATGAACACTTCATACCCCAGCAGCATGACGATACAGTTCTGACCTTCGGTACGACAGGTATGATGCGCCTCCAGATAGTTTTCCATCAGAGGATGGCAGCCGCCGTAAAACACCAGGGTTTTTTCACCGCGTCCTTCCCGCTCTTCCAAGGCCTGATTGAGCTCCTTGGACAGCCGATTCAGGTAATTATGCAAGGCCGAATCGAGATAATGGGTATGCACATTCCAATGATTTTTTTCGATCAATCTATCGACTTCCTTGCGCAGGATGCCACAACCCACCATCGTCAATGGCGGCGGATTCTCCTGGTGCAGCTCAAAGCTTTTCATTCCAGCCTCCCGTATTCAAAAGCCGCCTCGACCATTCCGCGGATATTGGCTTCCGGGACCGTCATGGGCATCACCCCGTTACAAAACAAAAAGTGGCCGCCAGGTTTGCCGATATCGATGATGCGCTTCACCTCCGCGCGAGTTTCATCCTCCGTCCAGTTAATCATCTTGATGTCGTCGATCACGCCGCAAGTCAGGCCACGGGTGTTGATCAAGCGCTTGGCCTCGGCAAGGTCTGCCAAGGGGCTGATATGGTGAGTTTTGATCTTCAGTTCGTCGAACACCAATTCGATCACTTCGTTGAAAGGTGCCATGCCGCAATAATAGACGACATCATCGACGCCGCCCGGCTGTAAATCGCGCCGCATCCAGGGCAGCACGGTTTTTTGTATGATGTTTTTGCCGACAAAATAGGGCGAACCGAATGGCGAGGAATAGATCAGCACATTAGCCCCCGCCGCCCGTAAGGCGCTAATATGTTGTTGAAAAAAATCCGAACATTTGCGCAGCAACTCATCGCGTACGTCGAAGGGCCCCAGCAAAAACAGTTCCATCCATTTGTCCATGCCCATCAGTATCGACGGCAATGTGGTCGAGGCGGTGAGATAGGCGCAAATCGGATGCGTGGCGCCCACTTCGCCGCGCAATATCGACATACACTCGGCGATCGATTGCCAGGCGGGAACTTGAGTGATGTCGGCGGGAATCTCAAACGTGGCGACGTCGTCTAAATTTTTGATCACGAAATCGGCGACATTCGGCACGCCATCGTCGGCAAACAGAATCTCCTTGCAACCCAGCAATTCCGCTTCCTTGCCGACATAATGCAGGCTCCAGACATTGTCTTGGCCATAGCGTTTCAGCATCCGCAATTGCGCTTCGGCAACGCACTCGCCCTTGCTGAAATATTCCTTGGCGTGCATGCCCAGTTCCTTGGCGCCTTGATCGAGCAGATTGCAAAAAATAGGAATGCGCGGAGCCGGCGCGCCGCTGGCGGCCGCGGCTAAAATTTCAAGCGGCGTCATGTTTCACCTCATGAATCAGTTGCACGATGACCTTGGCGGCCGTCACGCCATCGGGCGCCCAGGCATCGGCCCCCACCTTGGCATACAATTCGGGATCGAAACGGTACGGCGCGCCGCCGACCGCCAGCTTGATCTGGTCTTCCAGGCCACGCTCCTTCAGCAAGGCTCTCACCCTAAGGCTGCCGTTTTCGCCGGTGGCGGTATGCACCATCATCGCCGACACGGCGATCACCTGCGCATCCTCGTCAACGGCGGCATCAACAAACTTTTCGGCGTTGACATTGATGCCCAGATCGATCACATCCACCATCAATGATTTAAGGCAACCGGAGACGATACGTTTGCCCAGAGAATGCAGGTCGCCGTATGCCGCGCCGATCACCACCCGGCCTATCATCTCTGGAGGCTTGCTGAACTTTTCCAGCATCCTTTCGGTCACGTCGGCGGCGATTTGCGCCGTCATGAAATGCTGGGCTAGATTGGCATCCGGGTCATTCTCGATCAAAGTCATCATCGCCTCGACCGCCGGAATCACCGGTTTGAAGACAATGTCTTCGGGGCTGTAGCCTTCCGCCAACGCGCGATTTACCACCTCCAACGCCGCTTGCTTGTCGGTTTCGAAAACCGCTTCGTTATAGGACTGAATGTAAGCTTCAAACATTATTCGCGCTCCGAGGTTGGCACGGGTTGTAAGCGTAAGTGATCGATAAAGCGCGCTTCGTATTCGTAAACGCCGCCCAGATTCACGACCCGCGCACTATCGATAATGGCATTTAACAACGCTTCGCCCATTGGGTCTAGTAGTAGTTTTTCGCAACCGGCCAAGCTGGCATTGGCCAGCAAGCGTACCCGGCTCGGATCGACGCTCGGCAGCAAACCGACGCGGAAGGCGCTGTTCAGGTCGAGATATTGACCGAAACTGCCGCAAATCCACAGCGTGTGGAGATCATTCACCGTCAATCCAGCTAGGATAAGCAATTGCGTCATGGCTGCGGCGGTCGACGCCTTGGCGCGTTGGAAAACATCGATGTCGCTCCCGAATATCGCCGTGCGAGGGTTGGCTGCATCCAAGCAATAACCGCCCGCCGGCAGCGGCTCGGCAAAACGACCCGACGGCTTGAGCAGCTTCTCGTCCAGCAACAATGCAATCGTGTCGATAAAACCGCTGGCGCAATAACCGCGCGCAGGCACCCCGCCCAAGGTCTGCAATTCCCATCGGTCATCGGCTCTCGTCACCCGGCAAATGGCGCCGGACTCGGCCGTCATCCCATTGCGCATCCCCACACCTTCGAATGCGGGCCCGCCAGGCACCGAACTCGCCCACAAGGTATGTCCGTCCCACAGCGCAATTTCGGTATTGGTACCAAAATCGGCCAGTAGCATCGGTTGCGGCTGTTCCGTTATAGCGGTAGCAAGCAAATCGGCCAATAAGTCGGAACCGATGAAACCCGCCAGGGGTTGGGCAATGTCGATGTCGGCATGAGGCGTACGCCAGGCTAAACGCCAGGCGTCGAGGTCGGACGGATGGCAGGCGATAGCCTGTTGCCAGCTTTCCGGCCTATACAGGCTGTCGCCGCTGTTGCCGCAAACCAGTATCAACATCGCCGTATTGCCGACGATCAGCACCCTGCCGATTTCGGCCAGCACCGTCGAAACCTCGCCCATATCGCGGCTCAAAATATCGCGAATGCCGCCTATGATGGCCTTGCGCGCCTGCTGGCAAATGGCATTGGTCTCGCTATCGGCCAGGCGATCGGCATCCAAGCGGGTCAGCACATCGGCGCCATGCGCGACCTGGGGATTGATGCTGTAACGGCTGGCGATACGCCGCCCGGTTTGGCGATTCCACAAGGATAGGCGAATATGCGTGGTACCCAAATCCACCGCCACGCCATAGACATGCTGGTCGACAGCGCTATTGCCGTCGCCGGTTCTATAAAGCCCGGCCGCATCCAGGCTTTTCCACTCGGAACTTGGCGCGGGATTCTCCAGATACAGCTCACCAGGACGGCGCGCCCGCAATTGGCAAGCCAGGCGCATGCCGATCGCTAGCTCTTCGGCTGGAATTTTTTGCCGTTCGGCAAGAGTCGGCGGATTGAAGTCGCCGGTAAGGGTTTGAATCAGGCAAGCACCGCATGTCCCCAATCCGCCGCAAGCGGCGCGCACTCTGAGTTCGGTGGTATCCAGCGCCATGCGTACCGATGTGTCGGCGTCGACCGGCAATAGCAAGGTTTGGCCGGGGCTTTTCACCGTCAGCATGACGGCGGGATCGCCAGACGATTGCGAATCAGGTTTAAGGTTTGTCATGCACTATCCATCTTGAAATCGGGTACCGGCAAACTATTTGTTTCATGATAGCGCAAACTGATACCGGTGAATCGATAGACAGGATTATCCCATGACGGAACAGGCAAGACCGCGAAGGCCTTACCCCGTCTTAACAGCCATAAGCTTTATTCGATTATATGCCCGGACTGGCTTTGGGAAAGCACCAGGCTGCAACGCCGTATAGTGCAACCGCCAGCAAGATCAGAACGTTAAAACCAAGCTGCATCGCAATCAGTGTCGCCAGGATCGCGCTGATGACTGAGGCGCAACCATTGATGCCCCAGGCCCAGGGAATCAGGGCCGGCGCGGTTTGGCCAAGTCTGGCCAGCGCCATCGGAAACGGCATGCCCATGCAAAAGCCCAATGGCGCGACCAATAAAACCGACAACGCATAGCGAACGACATTGCCGCTTCCTAATACGAATCCGCAGATGGACTCGAAGCTCAGCAAATATAAAACACAAAGCAAAGCTATACCCGTTACCGGCACCAGAACCGGCGATTTTCCGGTACCGGACGGCAGATTTTGCGAAAAATGACTGCCGGCGCCGGCCGTCAACAGAAAGGTACTTAGCACCACGGTTATCGCATACAGCGGATGGTGCAGTATCAGGATGAACTTCTGGATAAAGGCGATTTCGATAAACAGGAAAGCCAAGCCCAGGCAGAAGAAATACAACAGGATAGGTCGATAATCTCTCGACCCCGCGGGAATGCCTAACTTGTCCTTCCATAGCCAAAGCGGCAACGCGATCAACAACAGGCTGGCGAGTATCGCCTGCAACAAGGCCGCAATTAATAGTAAATAGCCACTTTCCAGTAAAAAGCTGCCACCCTTAGTCAATAATGACCAACTCTCTGGCAAGCTACGCCATTTGAAAAAATGGAACAGGTAAGGTCTGTCGTCGGTCGCCGGCTCGATGTTGAATTTGTATGCATAGCTAAATGCCGGGCCGTTATCACCCAATAAGGCCGTGACCGCCTGATAGAGATAAGGTTGTTGCTGAATGTTGAAACGATTGACTTCCCCAGCGGTGATGCCCGGGTAATAAACCGGATCGAAGCTGCGTTCATCGCAAAACCGTTTCAGGCGTTCGATTTCCTCAGTCGTTATCGCTCCGTTCTTGATGACCAGGGTACTGGTCTGCCAGCCGCGTATCATGGCGATTCGCCGGCTGGGATCGCCAATGCCAGACTGTTTAAGCGCTTCGAGCACGGTGGCCAATAATTTGACTTCATCGCGTGGCGGCATCTTGATCCAGCGGGTAAGGCTGAGATAGCCGCCAGGCCTTACATGCCGCAGATATTCCTGTATGGCCTGTTCGGTATAGAGATAATTCTCGGCCATCGAATAAAGCCCCGCCGCCGAGGAACCGAAGGCATCCAGCAAGGACAGATTGATCAGATCATGGGTTTTATTGGTTGAGGCAAGGTAGCCGCGAGCTTCTTCAATATGAAGATCGATCCGAGCGCCGTCATAAATATGACCTGCAAAATCCGCGAATTTATCGGTGATCAATTCGGCGATCCGCGGATTCAGTTCGACCGCAGCTATATGTTTGACGGCATGGTAATTGGCCTGCAACACGTCGCTGCCGGTCCCGGCGCCCAGAATCAGCACGTCCGCGAGCCGATTGAGATGATACGGCAATGCCGAGGTAGTTTGATCCAGATAGCCGAGGGTTTCAGGCTTCCCGGTAAATTGGGTGATGGCCGCCATGTTGTCGGCATCGGTAAACACGGCCAGCTGCTCGGGGGGCTCGGTCGTGGCGTTCAGGCTCAGGCCAGGCGCATGACGCAAAGGCGTAATGCCACTACTGACCACGCTAATGACACCCAACGGACTGGAATCGCGGGCTATGATTTTGGTGCCCGGCACCCGCAATAACTGGTTCTGAGCCTTGTAGGGCGAAACCTTCAGTGGCGCGAACTCCGTCAACATGAACACCACAGCCAGCATTATGATCAACGGTGCACCGAACCAGGGGCTCATATCGACGTCCTTATCGCCAAATCCGTAACGGGACACAATCAGCGTGGCCGTCACCGCCGAAATGATCAGCACGGTTAAACTCTTTTGCGGAAATACCAAAAACAAAAGCAGAATAATGGCCACGCTGCCCGCCCCCGCACCCAACAGATCGGCCGCATAGATCGAAGATATATGTGCCTTATAACGGTACAACGACAGGCCGACCACATTGGCGGCAAAAAAGAAAGGTATCGCCAGCAATAGATAGATGGCGCACAAAGAAAGCCATTGCACGGGCGCCCATAGCATCTCGGCTGGATAGAATTCAATTTGCTCGGCCAGCAGAAAACAGAGCGGCGCCGAAATACCGAACAACATCATATTGGCGACGATCGCCAAAGGAAAATTTTGCATCAGCCGTTCACGGTTCAAGGCCAACACCACCCCGCTCACGCCGTAACCCAGCAGCGCCAGGCTGATGATCATAAAGGCGAAATGGTGCCACTGGATGATGGCGAACAGACGCATCAACAACACTTCATAGGCCAATGCCGACGCCGAAATCATGCCGATGGCGCACTGGAATGGGACGCCGGGTTTAGTAGTCGCCATAATCAATGTTTTCCAGTCAGTGGTACGAAACTGACCGGCAATATTTGCCGGGTAGTGACTTTGTCATCGGCATCCTTGGTCACCAACACCAGATACTGGGTCATGAATGGCGCCCCCACCGGGATAATCATTCGCCCTCCCGGCTTCAATTGTTTGATCAAGGGCGGCGGAATATGGCTGGCCACCGCGGTTACCACGATACCATCGAAAGGCGCCACGCTTTCCCAACCGTAATAACCGTCGCCGATGCGTGTATGCACCGCACCGTAGCCGCTACGCTTGAGATTGCTTGCCGCCTGCTCGGCCAATTTTTCGATGATTTCAATGCTGTAGACACTATCGACCAATTCCGCGAGTATCGCCGCCTGATAACCCGATCCGGTGCCGATCTCCAGAACCCTATCGGTCTTTTTTGGTTTAAGCAGATCCGTCATCACCGCGACGATATAAGGCTGGGAAATGGTCTGCCCATGACCGATCGGCAGAGGCCGGTTTTCATACGCATAGGGACGCTGACTGTCGGGAACGAATTCATGTCTCGGTACCTTGCTCAGGGCATCGAGCACCCGTTCATCCAGGGCCTCCTGTTGCAGAAAATCGCGGGTGGTCGTGACCTCATCCTTGATGAGTTCCACCAAGGCAAGGCGTTGCCGTTGGAAATCCGGTTCGGCGATGACATGACTGGAAAATAAAAATAAAATCAGGCCTATGAAAATAAGCCAAAACATCAGATGTATTACTTTTTTCATACTCACAACCTCCCGAATCGATAGACTGGCAATGGCTGTTAAGATGAAAATTCGGACCCGCGAAAAACAATTCACCGATGTTTTTTCAACAATTGTCAGCCAGTCATATTTGGTCTATGGTTTTAGTAGCGTTCAAACTGATTCTGTTATACGTCGCCAAGATTTTCAATCGGCTAATCTACCTACGAGGTGAGCCATGCAATTATTCAAACCGCACATTTCCATCCGTTCGCTATTTTTAATATTCAGCATCTTCTGTGTTGCAACTACCTCGGCTGAAGGAGAAAAAAATATGTCTTTAACCATCAAATCACCCGACTTCCCCCATCTTGGCGAAATTCCAAAGACCTTTACCTGCGATGGGAATGACAGTTCACCCGCGTTGAGCTGGTCGGATATCCCTCAACAAACCCAAAGCCTAGCCTTGATCGTCGACGATCCCGATGCACCGGACCCCGCCAAACCCAAGATGACCTGGGTGCATTGGGTACTCTATAACATTCCACCGACGGTTACTGGATTACCGCGCGCCGTTGCCGCCGGCGACTTACCCGCCGGCACCCAGGAAGGCAAAAACGACTGGAAACGGACTGGATACGGCGGCCCTTGCCCGCCCATCGGCCGGCATCGTTATTTTCATAAGCTGTACGCACTAGACATTAAATTACCCGACCTGCATCAGCCCAATAAAGCCCAGCTCGAGGCCGTGATGGCCGGGCATATTATTGGGCAAGCCGAATTGATTGGCACTTATCAGCGTTAATGAAGGAAAGCCCGGTTGTGACAGACAAACACCCGCAATCGTTCCCACCCGGAGCGATGTTGATTGACGGGCATGCTGTTAGCCGGAAAGATTAAAGTCATATCGGTTTTAGACTTGAAATAAATGCGCCTGGCAAGCCAGAATAAAGCCGGCCGCTTGGTCGAGGTCTTCCAACACAGCAAGAGCACAGGCGACAGCCTCATTATCGGCAGGATAAACCGAAGGCACATAAATACACGGAGCACCCGCCGCCACGGCAGCGGCGACACCCACCGGCGAATCTTCCAGTACCAGACATTCACCGACCGCCACACCTAAGCACTTTGCGGCCGTGATAAACACATCCGGCGCCGGTTTGCCGTGCATTACCTCGTCGCGAGTGATCATTTTCGAGAAAACCTCGCTCAGCCCAGCCAGTTCCAAACAACGCGAAGTGTTATCGCGACTGCTGTTAGTGGCGAGACAGAACGGCAAGCCGAACCGTTCTACTGTACTCAAAACGTTGAAAAAACCTTTTTTGATCGGAATGCCGTGCCGCTGAACCTGCGCCGTCCAAAACTCTCCGCTCAAGCGGTGAAAACGCTGGACATCAAAATCGTGTCCGAAATGCTCTTGCAAGCGCCGTTCCACGCTTGCACCGTGCAGACCGGACAGCGATCGGCAAAATTCATCGTCCAAGGCGTACCCCATCTCTGTTGCCGCTTGCCGCCAGGCCGTTACATAGCCGGATTCGCTGTCCAGCACCAGGCCGTCCAGATCGAAAATCACGGCCTTAAGGTGCAAGACCATCACCGAATCAGCTTGATATATTCGCCAATGGCCTCGCGGCTTGACCCCACCACGATGCGCTTGTCCCCCTTCTCGTCCATTTCCAGTTGCCCGGCGATGACGACGCGCTCACCAATTTGCGCCTGGCCGGTAAATGTGGCGGTAAAGCAGACCACGCACCTGATCTCGATATGATCGATCGCGAATTCGGCGGGGTAATCGAAGCCGTAATGATCCTCCACCACGGTCGCTTCGATACGGACAGGGCCGAGCTTGCTGTATCGCGTACCGCTGGCTTCGCGCGGTGCGGCGACCAATGACAAATCGAATTTGCGTTGGTTGATGATGGCTTTATTGTATTTTCGCTGCTCGTGCCAGATATAGTCGTCCAGCGGCATGTCGCAGGCCCGGCGCTGATAAGCCTCTAGCCAGTCCTGGTCATTCAGCGTCCGGCATTTGTCCTGGGCAATCAGGCTCTGCACGCGATTGCGCAGTTGATGAAACACTGTCCGGTCGTAGCAGACCAGATCAATGTCTGACGCGTGGTTTTGCACGCCTATCAGCATCGAGCCGGTAATACCGAGTTGTACTAATTCCAGGCCCTCGCGTTGCAATAAAGCACACAGTTGCTGCAAATCGGCCAGCACGGCATCGCTAGCCTCGTTTTCCAGCAAATGCCTGAGCACCTGCCTGGGCGAATAATGCTTGTCTATGGCCGCCAATTCGACCGCATGCAGCCGCGCATCAAACTGATGAGAATAAAACAGGTATTGCGGATGACGCTCGGCCAGAAACTGGTTGGCGACTTCGGTGGATACTTTTCGCCATCGCCCTTCCATAACGACATAGCGCAGAAAACAGCGAACCTTGCCGTCCTCCAAGCCATCGGCGACCACGGCGAATATCAGCCCTTGCGAAGTTTCAATAAAATCCTTGGCTCGATACACGGTATTGGTAGAGATTAGATTGCCCGCCGATGCGATCGATAATACCGTATTTCAAAGTTTGCTCAGGCGGCAATTTCAACACGGTTCCTGCCTTGTTCCTTGGCTTTGTACAAAGCGCCATCGGCGGCCTTGGTTACATCCGGCGCCATTTTAAACTGTCCCGAATAAGTGGCGACACCCAGACTCAAACTGACCGAAGGCGCCACTTTCGACCCGGCATGTGGAATTTGACTATCGAAGACACGCTTCCGAATTTTTTCCGCAACCTGCCGTGCGCCTTGCAAACCGGTATCGGGCAGGATAACGGTAAATTCCTCGCCGCCATAACGGCAGGCCAAATCGGTCGGCCGAACGACCTGCTCGCTAATCAGCCGGCCCACTTGCGCCAAGCAGTGATCGCCTTGCTGATGGCCATAGTTATCATTATAAATCTTGAAATAATCGATATCGCAGATGATCAGAGACATAGGCGATTTGTTACGCCTCGCCAGTGCAAACTGCCTATCCAGGGTACTGTCAAAATTGCGCCGGTTCGCCAGCCCCGTAAGCTGATCGTAATAAGATAGCCGTTCCAGTTCCAGATTGGCGGTTTCCAATTCCCGTTGGGTTTTTTGCAATCTCTGCCGCATCACATAAATGCGCTCCATTGCCAGCACGGTAAATTGCAGACGCAAAGGATTGAGCGGTTTAGGCAAATAGGCGTCACCGCCGGCCGCGATACCGTTGCAAAAGGTGTCGTCGTCGTTACGGCTAGTCAGAAAAATGATGGGAAACCAGTCGGCTTTTTTCAAGTCGCGTATGGTCTTGGTGGCCTCCACGCCGTTGAGACCGGGCATCTCCACATCCATCAAAACCAAATCGGCATCGTGACCCGAGAGATAGTCCAGACATTGTTCGCCGCTTTCGGCATACACCACTTCGTGCCCCATGGTCTTAAGACATTCGGCGACGACCTGCCTTATGGTTTTACTGTCATCAACTACTAGAATTCTCATACTATTTTAAAAAAAATTACGCATCAACTCACGGCGAATGAATTCTAGTTTAATTCTTAGGTTCTGATTAAAACAATTGAAAAAAGCGGATCAATCTCATATCCTCAGCCGCGGGTCATACTCTGGTTTGGCTCGCAATATGACGATTTTACCCTTGTTTTATTATCCTTCCATTTATTACTGGAGATAGCATGAAAATCGGTGTTCCCAAGGAAATTCACGACGGCGAAAAACGCGTCGCCACCACGCCCGAAGCGGCGGAAAAAATCATCAAACTCGGTTTTGAAGTTTGCGTGGAATCGGGCGCCGGATTGGCGGCAAATATCAGCGATGACATCTATCGAGAGTACGGCGTCAAAGTCCTTTCCAACGCCAAGGCGGTCTGGGAGGAAGCCGACATTATCATGAAAGTCAGGGCTCCCGAACGCCATCCGGAACTGGCTATCGACGAAGTGGAATTATTAAAAGAAGGGCAACACCTGATCAGTTTCATCTGGCCGGCGCAAAACGAAGCCTTGATGCAACAACTGGCCGCCAAGAAGGCCACGGTGCTGGCGATGGACAGCGTGCCACGCATGTCGCGGGCACAAAAAATGGATGCCTTGAGCTCCATGGCCAATATCGCGGGTTACAGGGCCATCGTCGAAGCCGCCCAGCATTTCGGCCGCTTCTTCACTGGCCAGATTACCGCCGCCGGTAAGGTGCCGCCCGCCAAGGTATTGGTGATAGGCGCCGGCGTCGCCGGGCTTGCCGCCATTGGTGCCGCGAAGAGCATGGGCGCCATCGTCCGCGCCTTCGATACCCGCCCGGAAGTAAAAGAACAAATCGAAAGCATGGACGCCGAATTCCTGATGCTGGACTTCAAGGAAGACGGCTCGGGCAGTGGCGGTTACGCCAAGACCATGTCCAAGGAATTCATCGAAGCCGAGATGGCCTTGTTCGCCCGCCAGGCCATGGAAGTCGACATCATCATCACCACCGCCTTGATTCCCGGCAAACCAGCGCCGGAACTGATCACCGCCGGCATGGTGAAATCGATGAAACCCGGCAGCGTCATCGTCGACCTGGCCGCCGAACAGGGCGGCAACTGCGCCTTGACCGAAAAAGACCAGATCGTCGTCAAACACGACGTCACCATTATCGGTTACACCAATTTACCCAGCCGCCTGGCCAACCAATCCAGCCAGCTCTACGCCACCAATTTACGCCACCTGCTGACCGATTTATGCCCAAACAAGGACGGCATACTGAACGTCAACATGGACGACGAAGTCATCCGAGGTGCCACGGTGATCAAGGAAGGCGCCATCACCTGGCCGCCTCCCCCGCCCAAACTCACCGGCTCCCACAAACCGCTGACCGAAGCGCCAGCAGTTGAAGCCAAACCAGCTAAGCAAAAATCCGCCTTATCGCAATTTTTGCCGATTTTGCTGGCCGGTAGCGCCTTGTTCAGTATGGGCGCCGTGGCGCCGGAATCCTTCCTCTCGCATTTCACCGTGTTCGTGCTGGCCTGCTTCGTCGGCTATCAGGTGATCTGGAACGTATCGGCATCCTTGCATACCCCCTTGATGAGCGTAACCAACGCCATCAGCGGCATCATCGTCATCGGCGCCCTATTGCAGGTGTCGACGCCGGACAATCCGGTCATCACCATCCTTTCCGGGGTGGCGATATTGATTGCCGCCATTAACATCTGCGGCGGCTTTCTGGTTACGCGCCGCATGCTCGAAATGTTCAGAAAATAAGGGGAACACACATGTCACAAGGTTTAGTCACCATGTCGTATATCGCGGCATCGATTCTGTTCATTTTGAGTTTAAGCGGCCTCAGCCAGCAGGAGACCTC
>JAJRDU010000137.1 GCA_028748685.1 Methylococcaceae bacterium | reverse complement strand
CGGTAATGACGGTCAGAGCATTCTGAGCGGCATTTAGTTCGGCAAACCAGCCGCCGAGCAACATAAACGGCAAGTGGTATTTGTGGTGCATGCTGTGGTTTTCCACCGCATGGCCACGGTTGACGATGTCACGGCACAAGTCCGGGTAACGTTGGGCCTTTTCGGCTATGCAGAAGAAGGTGGCCTTGGCGCTATGCTGATCCAGCAGGTCGAGCACGGCGGGCGTCACTTCTGGATCGGGGCCATCGTCGATGGTGATGGCGACTTCGCCTCGCTTGGCGGAGGCCGGCGGAAGCGAAGTCCAGTTAGATCCGACCCAGGAGCAGCGTGGCCAAAGCCCGGCGAAGGTCAGCACTAAATTATCGGCAACGACGACGGCCAAGGCCCAAGGCCAGATGTCGGGTCGGATCGCGATGGCTAGCGGAGCGGCTATTGTCAGCAAGCACGACGCCTTCATCAACGGCGTCGGCCGCCAGTTTCGGTAATCGGCGAAATTCATGATTGATTGGCTTGAGCGTTACCCCGATAGGCGTCGCCGGTCCCGAGTAGCGCGGCGATCAAGTTTTTCTGTACTTCCGAACTGCCGGAAAACAGCCGCCCGGCCAGCGCATCCTGTACCAATTCGGCCACGGCACCGCCCGATTCCAAGCCCGAGGCACCCATGATCTGCACCGCATCCAGGCTGGACTGCAAGAAGGCCTCGGCGGCATAGAGTTTGGTTTGCGCCGAAGCCAGGGTTAGCCTTTGCCCGGCGTCGCATAGCCTTGCGCATTCGTTAAGCCACAGGTCTATGGTGTCCAGCCGCAATTTCATGTCGGCGATCCTATGACTAATGGCCTGGTGACGGCCCAGATGGACGCCGCCGGAGCGTCTTTCCCGGCTATGGCGGACGACTTCATTTAGCTGCCATTCCATGATGCCGGCGATGCCGGCAAACACGAAGGCCCGCTCGTATTCCAAGGCTTTTTGGATCATCTGAGTTCCGGCACCCGCTTTGCCCAGCAAACGGTCGGCGTCGAGCCGGCAATTTTCCAGCCTCACGCTGCCGGTGGCGCTGCCCCGGCAGGCATTCAAGCTGCCTTCGTTGCTAAACGTACACCCCTGATCTTCGAGGGAGACCAGGAAAGCCGTGATCTTGCCGTCCAGTTTGGTGTAAACCACCAGCCAGTCGGCCAGCGGTACATTGGTGATATAACGTTTTTCGCCGGTTAACACGAAGCCTTCGCCGGCCTGTTCGGCCCGGCAGGTCATCGCCTGCACGTCGGAACCGCAACCCGGCTCGGTTATGGCGTGGCCGCCTAGCCATTGCCCGGATATTAGTTTGGGCAGAAAAGTTTCTCGTTGCCGGTCGTTGCCGTATAGCAGAATCGGAAAGATTGATCCCCAAAGATGGGCGTTGACCATCAATAACAGGCCGGGATCGCGGCTGGCCTCGCCAAGGCGGCGATGCGTTTTAACCAGGGCGGCAAAGTCGTCCTCGAAACCACCGAAACGTTGGGGGAGGGCATGGCGCAACACTCCTTGGTCGGCGACGGCTCGGAAACGAGCCAGAATTTGGGTTTCGTCCGTTGGACCAGCATTAGGAGTTAAGTCGGAAATATGGTGGGTTTTATTCATGGTTGATTGTTACGATGGACGCCGTCAGGCGATCCGCCAAAATGAGGTCGGTTTACTTATATTTAGCGTAGAAAGGGCTGGCGCGTTTCTCTTACCCGTATCGATCACGATTCAAACTCGTGTTTGGCAATACCGGATTGGCGGATAATGGATTGCAGCGTGCCGATGCGGATTTCAGCGTGATCGGGTACGGGGATAGTGATGGTCGAGTCGGCAAGTCTTTTTTGCATAACCATGTGGCTGCCCCGTTGGCGAACCTGAATGAATCCATGGCAGGCCAGAATGGCGCAAACCTCCCGGTCAGACAGAATACGCAGCTTACCCAACGGCAATCTCCAGACGTGTGATGTACACCTCTTCGTGAGATCGCTGATTGATCTCGGTAGCCGACGCCGTTTCAAAGAACAATTCGAGCGCCTCGCGAAGATTCTCTCGGGCTTCATGAACAGTGTCCCCTTGACTGGCAATGTCAAGTTCCGGGCAAAGGGATACATAGCCGTTTCCTTCGCGCTCGATAATAGCTGTTAGTTGTCTTTGCATGATATAGCACCAAAGGTATTGTCTGAAAAAGGTGTGGAGGATGCGGTAATCCTGCTAAATGTAAATCCTAAACTACAGAAAAGTGTCTGATGGATTCCCCTTGCGCGCCGATTTCGACACTGTGTCACGTTTTATTTCTGTTCGTACCTGATGCCCAGAGAATTGGGCTGAAAGTATCGGGCTCATCCTGTGGTGATACGCCAATGTCGCGGCGTATCGCGAGCAAAAGCTTGGCAAGCAATCGATCATGTTCTTCCGGGGTGCGATTGACATTTGAAATGCTATTCTCCTTCCTGTATTCATTGAGAGCCAAGATCACGGCCTGCGGCGCGAAGAGCTGTAAGTTGTTGCTTGTCTTTGCGTATGCCTTGTGTCCTTCGGGCGAAGCGTCGCCATCGACAATACCGCTCAGACTCTCAATGAATGCCATGTAGTACGCCAACTTCTCCTTTCTCCACGCGGCCTCTCGCTCTCTGTGCTTGGTTGACCAATATGTCAGTACAGCAACCAAGAAACTGCCGAGCAAAGCGATCAGAGAGGTGACAATGGCGGTTTCCATGGCTGCAACCTAAAAAGCGATTATATTTGGTTCCGCACATCATCGCCGATTACGCTAAAGCAAGCAATGAATGCAACCAGCGTATTCCGGCTGTATTTAGCCTTCCAGTATCGTTCGCAACCTCTGATAATCCAACTTTCCATTAGCCAATCTCGGCAATTCATCCAACACCAGATAACGGCTAGGTTGCATGTAGGGCGGCAATTGTTTGCTCAAAACCTTGCGGATTTCGGCGATAGTCATTTCAGGCTCAAACACTAAAGCCAAGGCCGGACGCTGGCCGGCGGTAGGGTCGTCCATGCCGACTACCGCGCAGTCCATGACGCCGGGCAGCGCGTTGACGGCAGCCTCGATCTCGGCCGGTTCGACCCGATAGCCGGAGCATTTCAGCATGCGGCCCAGGCGGCCGTGGAAGCGGTATTCGCCGTTCTCCAGGCTGACGCGGTCGCCGGTGGCATACCAACCTTGATCATTTTGAAAAGGGCGCAAACCGCCTTCGCTCCAGTAGCCGTTGGCCAGCGTCGGTCCGCGTACCCAGAGTTCGCTTGTCTCGGGTTCGATATGTAGCTCGCAACCCGCGGCGGGCAGGCCTATGGGAATGGCTTGATCCGCGACCAGGCGTTCGCGCTGTACCTGCCAGTAACAGCAGACGTTGGTTTCGGTGGGGCCGAACAAATTGTACAGCGCCGTTCGCGGCAGGCTTGCGGCCAGGTCCATCAAGGCCGGGGTCGGGAATACTTCGCCGGCGAACAGCAGGAAACGCAGGTTGTTCAAAGGCGTTTGCGCCAGATTGCCCTTATAGGCCAGGAAAGCCAATAGCAATGGCACGGTGTACCAGCCGGTGATGGCTTGTTCCTGGAGCCAGGCGCTTAAGCGGGCGGGGGCCGTGGTCAGCGTAGAAGGAATGAAATGCAGGCTGGCGCCCGCGCCTAAAACACCGTACAGATCGAAGGTGGATAGGTCGAAGAAAAAGGGTGTACTGCTGGCGATGCGGTCGTCAGGACTTAAATCTACCAATCCGCTTGCCCAGTTCGCGAAAGCGGCGATGGCGCCGTGGCTTAGCGCGACGCCGCGCGGCTGGCCGGTGGAACCCGATGTATAGAGGATGGCGGCCAAGGATTCGCTGGACGTTTCTATTGGTTGTGGTATCGCTTCTGGACAGCTGTCGATGTCTAGCCACAGGTCGGTATCCAGCCAGGCGGGGGCTTTGGCAGTACCCAACACTACGCCGACTTGAGCGTCGGCGACGATGAAGGCTAGTCTCGCCGGCGGGTTTTTCAAGTCCAGTGGCACGTAGCAGGCGCCTGCCAGCAATGCGCCGAATATTGCGATGGCGGCGTCGATGCCACGATCCAGATGAATGGCGACAGGCTGGCCGGGCTGGATGTTTCTTGCCTGCAAGCTGGCCGCGACGGTATGCGCTTGCCGTATTAGCTTGCCGTAGGTCAGATGACGGTCTTGCTCCCACAAGGCCAATGAATCGGGTCGTTGTCTGCATTGCAGCAGAAAGAGTTCAAGCAGCATCGCTCAACTTTCGCCAAATTCCAATAATTCGGCATCCATGCCCGCCATGACCTTGTCTAGCCAAACCTCGTCCACGGCAGGCGACAAATAGCTATAGGACAAGGTCAATCTCCCATCCAGTTGTCCGACCAGCAAGGCCAGGCCCGGCGGCAGGGGCATCCAGCACATCATGGTTAGGTTGGTGACCGGCGCGCCGAGGAAGCCTTTCTGCCCCCAGGACAGGTCGCCGATGTCGGAAAACCATAGCGAGCTGAGTTCGCCGCCGCTGTGTTGCTTACGCAGGAGTTGGGCGTAGCGGGCCGGCGCCAGCCATTGGCCCAACCACATCAGCGGCAGATAGGCCAGGTCAAGTTCCTCCCGCACTACCTTGGTATGTTGGCTCAGCAAATGTTCGAACAATCCGTGCCGTTTCTTGACTTGAGCGCGGGTGGCGCGGGCGAACAGGCAGCCGACGTGATTGCCAAATACCGGTGTGGGCGCGTTCTGGCGGCGCAGGTTGAAGGCATAGGGTACGCAGTAACCGGCCTTGGCGGCGGGCGGCCCGACCTGTTCCATGGCCCGCATGAAGCAACCCAGATAATACAGGGTGCGCCCGGCCAGGCCGGTGTATTTCCGTGCCAACGCGGCGATGTGTTTGGATTCTTCCGTATTAAACCGCCGAACTTTCAGATTCAGGGTTTGCGCACCTTGCTCGGTCTGGGTGGGCAAACAGCTATCCAGGCTGTTGGCTTCGTCGTTGTGGCGCTTGGCCTTGAACAGCAATTGCAGCTTTTTCCAGAAGCTCCACTGGGCCAGCTTGGCGTTGATCAAGGAAGGGGATTCCTTGAAACTTTCGGGTTTATCCGAGGCGAGGAAGTCCAGCAATATCTTGGCGCCACGGGCGTCCAGCAGCGGATGGTTCCAGTTCAACAATAAGGTGCCGCCGGGCCTGGTCGCGATCCAGTGCAGCGTCAGTGGCAAGGATTCCGGGCGATTGAAGATCTCCAGCAGGATGCGCCGGGTTTCTTCCTCGCTGTTTTTATCCGGATGGCCTTGATGGCATTCCAACAGGATGGGATTGCCGGTCGGTATCCAGGCATAACGTTTGCCTTGTTGCTCTATGCGCGCCGAAGCCTTGGGGAAGCGTTCCACCAATAGGTCCAGCCGTCGCTGCAGGCTGTCCAGGTCGGGGTCGGCGCCCAGTTGCAGGGCCAAGCCGCAATAGCCGCCCGGCATCCCCGCGTCGCGGATTTCCTGGTCGAGGACATAGGTGAAATAGTCCGCCGGGTTGAAGGGAAAAGCCGCGTTCATGCCGCTTGTTTGATCCATCTTTCCAGCGCGTTCAAGCTCTGGACGTTGTCCGGTTCGATTTCGGTATCCGGCAAGGTTACGCCGAATTCCTTTTCGGCAAACATGATCAGACGCATGATGCCCATGCTGTCTAAGCCGGCCTCCAGCAGATCGTCGTCATCGCCGAAAGACGAGGGGTCTTCATGGTAGATGAGTTCGGAGAAGATGAACGTTTTGAGTTTTTCCTTCATGGGGGCAAGTTGGTATAAGGTGATAAATGTTCTGTAGCGGCGAATTCATTCGCCCTATGCTGACTATAAGCGCATCGCGGCAAATTATACACAGTCCTAAACCTGCACAAGGCTTGCCGTCGTCGGGCCGGCCTTTTGGAAACGGTTGCCGGAACCAGAAATCCGCATGATTTTGAAAGCTAACCGAGAATGCAGGTAACGGTTGGAAGGGTAAATGCCTCGAGTTTCGGTAATTTTGGCACTCCCAGCCGCTCAGACCAAGCGTTTTTGAACCAATCGGGGATATTGTGTAGAATTTGGGTTTTCTTATAGGAATTTAACCCGCCATGTCAGATGACTTGATCAGCCAATTGAAAACCATGCTCATCGAGGGTTTGCGCCTGGAAGACATTATGCCAGACGACGTGTCTCCCGACGCGTCATTGTTCGACGGCGGGCTAGGCCTGGATTCCATTGACGCGCTGGAGATAGGCGTGATGCTGGATAGGCAATACGGCGTCAAAATCACTTCCGGCGACGAACGCAACAATCAGATTTTTGCATCACTACGCTCATTGGCGGAATTCGTCGCCGAGCATCGCACCCGTTAAACATGGGTCTAGTCAAGGCAATAGGCATTACTCTGCTGCTAATCGCCTACCCATTCCTCAGTGCTTATCTGGCCAAGCGAGGCTTTGCCAGCCTGGAGTTGGTGGTATTTGCCGCGCTGACCTTGTGGCGAGGATTCCAATTTAAGAAATGGGCCTTGCGGCTGGGTTCGTTGCTGTTGACTGCCTTATTGCTGGCCGGCGCCTATTACGCCAATGCCTATTTCATCTGGCTGGTGCCATCTTTCGCCTATCTATGGCTGACGGTCTTGTTCGGCCATACCCTGTGGTCGCCGCCTTCCTTGTGCGAACGCTTGGTGCGTCTGCAATATCCGGATTTCCAACCCGGCATCGCCGAATATCTGCGCGAGGTGACCTGGGCCTGGACATTGTTTTTCGCCGTCAACGTGGTGGTCTGCGCCGTATTGCCGGCCATGGCCGGGCAACAGGCATGGGCCGTCTATACCGGCTTGGTCGTCTACCTGTTGATGGGCTTGCTGGGGGTAGGGGAATGGTTTTATCGGCATAAGCGCTTTCCGGATATGGAGATTCCGCCGGCGATGGAGACTTTCAAATTCATGGCGATGAACGGGCATAAGGTATTCAAGGGTATCAGCTCGTGAGGCGTGCCCTGTGTCTGCTGCTGGCGTTTCTGCCTTTTGCCGGATTTGCCGACAACAGCGGGGTGGCGGAATTACTGGCTCGGATTCAAAATAGCGGCGAGGCCAAATTCCGTTACCAGGAAACCCGCACCCTGGAATTGGCCTCTTCTCCATGGCATGGCGAGGGGTACATGCTGTCCGGCGCATACGGCATCCTGATCAAGCTGCAACTCAAGCCCAAACGAATCATCATGGCGCTGACCGACCAGCGCATGTATTACTGGGACCCGGAACAAAAGCAAAGGCATAGCGCGCCATTGGGCGCCGGCGGGCCGGGCGCGGAGCAGATTACGGTGTTGCGTTCCATCTTGCAGGGCCAGTCGCAGGCATTGCAGCCGACTCATGATTTTGTGTCCGAAAAAAAGGGCCAGCGCTGGACCTTGCGCGTGACGCCCAAGCCGGGGCAAGGCCATGAGGATGGGCCATCCCTCAAAATTTCCGGAGACGATGACGATAACCAGCGGAATATTTTGATTAGCCAGTCCGACGGCGAATCCACCGAATACAAGATGGTAAAAGCGTCGGAAGATCAGGCAGCTAACTATTCCATTTCGCGCTTGTTGCAAGAAGCCATCGGAGATTGATGGGTGTCTTTCGTTTGGCGGAAACGCTTATTCATATTGTTGCTGCCCTTGTTGTCGGTGCTGACGGTTTGGCAAATCCGGGTCGAAACCGACCTTAACGCCTTTTTTACCGCCACCGACGACGAGGATTCAAGGCTGCTGTCCGGGTTGTTGCAATCGGGCGAGTTGTCGCGGCGTTATATGTTGGTGGTGGAGAAAAATCTGGCGCATGATCGAGTTGATCGGCGGGATACCTCGCTTTCCATGGCCGAGTTCAGTTCGCGACTGGTTAGCCAACTGGCCGGACTGGACGGCGTGGAACAGGTCTGGCCGGCCAACGAGCCGCCCCGCGACTGGCTAGCCGCCATCCAGTCCTATGCGCCTTACCATGCCCGTTTGTTTAGCCTGAACCCGGAGGAAGATGGACGCCAACTGTTCGATCCAGCCGGCTTGGATGCTCGGGCAGAAGGGCTCAAGCAGACGTTGCTTTCGCCTCAGGGCGGTTTCGTCAAGGCTATTGCCAAGCAGGATCCCTTACTATTGTCCCTGAACGGCTTCAAGGATATGCAGGGCCAGTTCGAGCATCAATCCCAGTTGAATGCGGAAGGCGGCGCACTGATTTTGCAAAGCCGTCCGCCGGCTTTGGATTCCGATGCTCAATCGCGATTGCAGAATGACATTCGCGCCCGTTTCGATGCGTTGAATGCGGCCGCCGGTGGCCGTTTCAAGTTGTCCATGACCGGGGTGCCGGTTTTTAGCACGGCGGCCCATGGCGAGATTAGTCAGGACGTTGCCCTGGTATCGACCGTCTCCAGCGTGGCGGTCGCCTTGGTGTTTTTGTTGCTGTTCCATTCCTTTTCCGCCCTGCACTGGGTAATGATGGTGCAGGCCGCTTCCTTTGTGGCTGGCACCTTAGTGACGGCTTTGGTTTTTCCTCATGTTCACAGTCTGACCCTGGCGCTGGGCGCCAGCTTGATCGGCATCTCTTCCGATTATCCGATTCATGTGATGGTGCATTCCGCCAAACACCGCCATACGCCATTATCCGCCGTGCGCTTGCTGTGGCCCAGTCTGGCCCTGGGCGGCTTGACCACCGTCATTGGTTACGGCGCCTTGGGGATGACGGGCTTTCCGGGCTTCGAGCAAATCGCCGTGTTTGCCTTTGCCAGCGTTGTCGCATCCCTGGGGCTGACTCGCTGGGTCTTGCCCGCATTGCTCGCCCAGTCATCCCTTCATGTCGCCCATTTGCCGGGCATTGCCGCCTGGGTGGATTTTTGCGGGCGCCACCGTAAGGCCTTGTTGAGCCTGTTCGCGGTCGCCGTGTTGCTGGCCGGGTTTTCCCTGCCGCACATTCGCTGGATGGAGGACATGCAGAAGCTGGCGGTGGACATGGATACCATGAAACGGCAGGACGAGGTTGTCCGCGCCCATTTCACCAGTATCGAGCCGGGGCGCTTCGTGTTGATCCAAGCCGACGACATGGAAACCGCGCTACGGCGTTCCGAAGCCGCCGAGCGGCGCCTGATGCAGTTGAAACGGGCCGGTGTCGTCAGCGAATATCACGGCTTGTTTCCCTGGCTGGTGTCCGAGGACTTGCAGACTCAAAACGCTAAAATTTACAGCAATGCCTTGACTTCGGAGTTTCAGGATGCCTGGCGCTCGGCACTGAACAAGGCCGGTTTGTCGCTGGACAAGTTGGGTCATCTGCCTTCTCCTTCAACCGAGCCGCTACGTTCCGTTACCGTGCTGGGATCACCGGTGCGGCATATTCTGGCCGGACAGATGATAGAGGGTCAACACGGCGTAGCCTTGTCCCTCTGGCTGGGCGAGCACGATCCCGCGAAGCTGATCGAAGGGCTTAAGGACTTGGAAGGAACCCGCTACTTCAGCCAGAAAGATCAGCTGGATCACTTGGCCCGGCAATACCGTGACCGGTCACTGGAGATGCTGGGCATCGGGATCGCCGTGATGGCATTGTTCATTGGGTTTCAGCAACGCTCCATGAGCAAGGTATTGTTGACCTTGCTGCCTTCGCTCGCCTCCGTATTGTTCATCTTCGCCGCTTGGGTGGCGATGGGCGAGGAGGTGAGCTTCCTGCATGTGATAGGCCTGTTGTTGTCGGTGTCGCTGTGCGTGGATTATGGCATCTTTTTCATGGACAATCGCGGCCAGGATACCGATGTCACCTACCACGCCATCGCTTCGTCGACGCTGACCACGCTGGCGTCTTTCGGCGCTTTGGGTTTGGGCAAGACGCCGACCTTGCCCATCCTGGCATTGTCCGTGAGTCTGGGCGTCACGCTGGGATTTCTGCTGTGTCCGCTGTTAATCAGCCTCAAGCCTAGTAGGGTGAACGCATAGATGGAAGAGGGCGGCCCGCTTATACTCATGCACGGGGCGGGTGAAAAACTGCGTCAACTGAATTACTATTGTCAACTTCCGAACCAACCTCAAAGGATAGCCGTGAAACACACTAAAACTTTGGCGCTTTTAGCCGCCTGCCTGCTGATCGCGGGTTGCGCTTCCACCAATAAAACGCCGGCCGCGCCGCCTTCGGCTCAATCATCCCAATCCAGTGTGCCGCCGGAGTCACGGATTGAGGGTAACTTTCCCGCCAATAGCCCGTTTGCAAAAATCAAACTGGGAATGACGCAAGGTCAGGTTCATGAGATCCTCGGTCAACCAACCGATACTAAAATGTACCAAACCGGCAAAGCCTTTATTCCGTTTTATTTTGGCCCTGATACGATGCGGACCGATGAATTCTACAAGGGCGTCGGCAGCATCACTTACACCGGGGCTGGCATAGGCGGCGTGCATTGGACGGTGTTCCGCGCCGTTTATAATGCGGCCGAAGACGGTTATCCGGACAAATGATCGCGGACTATCAATAATGACGAACGAAGACATGCAAAACGGTTTTGACTACGACGTCGTGGTGGTCGGCGGCGGTCCCGCCGGGTCCACGGCGGCGACCCTGTTGGCGCAACACGGCCACAAAATTTTGCTGCTGGAGCGAGACAAACATCCGCGCTTCCACATCGGCGAATCCATGCTGCCTTTCAGCGAGCCGGTGATACAGCGATTGGGCATCGATTGGAGCGAGGGCAACCAGTTCAAGAGCGGGGCGGTGTTCATCGACGAAAACACCGACCAGCGCATGTATTTTCCACTAAGTGTCTACCGCAAGACCTACCAATTGGAACGCGGGCCGTTCGACCAAAGATTGTTCGAAAACGCCGCCAAACACGGCGTGGAAACTCGCCAGGAAGAAAAAGTCCTGGAAGTGGATTGCCGGGCCGAGGGCGTGGACATCGTCTCCGATAAAGGCCGATACCGCTGTCGTTATCTGGTGGATGCGTCCGGCCGCAGCGCCCTTATGGGTAAGAGTGACAGGAGCATAGCCCGCATCGAAAACCTGGGGAAATTCGCGGTCTATACCCACTACGAGAACATTCAACCCAGCGAAGAGGCGGACGCCTTGTTCGAATCGGGCAGTATCTACGTGCCGGTGGTGGACATCGGCTGGATCTGGATCATCCCCTTGTCCGGAAGGCGCTTGAGCGTGGGCCTAGTGGTTCAGAAAGAGCGGCCCAAGGATTGCGAAGTGGAGGAATTGTTGTGGCGTTATCTGGCCGATTCGCCCATCCTCAACCGCTTGCTGGATGGGGCCAAGCAATTTGCGCCGGTGAGGGTCGAAGCGGATTTCAGCTACAGTAATCAACGGCGCCACGGCCTACGTTATGCCTGCTGCGGCGATGCCGCCGGTTTCCTCGATCCGGTGTTTTCTTCCGGCGTATTTCTGGCTTTCACCAGCGCCGCCCGCGTCGCCGACCGCATTCATCAAGGCTTTCTGGAAGGCCGCGAAGCCGATCCCGAACTGCATGCCGTGGACGACGACGATTATATGCTGGGCTTCAACACCATGCGCATGTTCGTCGAACGCTTCTATCAATCCAACATCGTCCACAACCTGTTCTTCGAAGCCGACCGGGATCCCGAGCTGAAAGACCAGATCGCAAGGCTTTTGTCCGGCGATTTATGGGTCGACAACAATGCCTTGCAGAAAAGCCTGCTGGCTGGAAGGCACATGAGTGGATAGCGGTAATTTTTTGGCGGATGTTGGCATGGCGGAGTTGAAGCGTAGCGATAATCCGCTGAATCCGGTATCGGCTATTTCTAAGCGAGCTGTTTCAGCGGCAAGTCCAAATTTTCCGGTTGGGTCGGTATATTCACGCTAGACGAACACGATCTTGCCTTCGATGATGGCGAGGATAACTTTCTAACCCAACGGCTGATAACCGAACCATCGTTAGGTAGTTCGGTTTTTTTGTGTCGGCAAGGAAAACGCTTGATCGCAAGCCATCGATCAAGCGCTATTCTCGATTAAATCGCAGGCTTACCGGTTGTAGGGATAGCCCTGTTGCTGCTGGTAATACGGCTGTTGATATTGTTGTTGAGGATAGGTTTGCTGTGGGTAACCCTGTTGTTGAGGATAACCCTGTTGTTGGGGGTAGCCCTGCTGCTGAGGGTAACCTTGCTGTTGCGGATAACTCTGTTGTTGGGGGTAACCTTGTTGCTGCGGATAGCCTTGCTGTTGAGGATAACCCTGCTGTTGCGGGTAACCGCCTTGCTGCTGCTGGTTGGCGCCGGCATTTTCGTTGGCCTTGATAGCCAGTTCCACGCGGCGGTTGATGGCGCGATTGGCGTCGCTGGTATTTGGTACCTTAGGTGAGCTTTCGCCCATGCCTTGCTGGGAAATACGGATCGCATTGACGCCGCGTTGGGCCAGATAGCGGGCAACACTGGCGGCGCGCGCTTCGGATAAGCGCTGATTGTCGGCGTCCGAGCCGACATCGTCGGTGTGGCCGCTGACCATGATCGTGGAATCTGGATAATTGACCAGTACCTTGGCTACCGAATCCAGCGCGCTTTGTGCTTCAAACGTTAAATCGGCCTTGCCGAAGGCGAAAGTGACATTGCTGGTGCTAGGCATGTTCAGATTCAACTGATTGTCGGCGGTGCGTTGCACCTCGATGCCGGTACCCTGCAGCGATTGCTGCATTTCCTGCTGCTGTTGATCCATATAATATCCGATACCGGCGCCGACCGCCGCGCCGGCCAAGGCGCCCAGGCCGGCATTTTTCAAGTCGTTGCCGCCGAATAGCGTACCGGCACCGGCGCCCACCGCCGCGCCGATACCAGCGCCCTTGCCCCAGTTGGCCATTTCGGATTGACCGGTGTAGGGGTTGGTGGCGCAGCCCGCCAGTAAGGTGGCGCCTACGCCGATCAGTATGATTTTCTTGTTCATGGTTTTGTCCTCTGATAAAAGTTAAACAGTATTAACAACACGCCATAACAACCGTCAGAGTGTTATTTAAGTTAAAAGTTTTGAATGCAAAATTTCGCAAGCCGCAATTAGCTTACCGAGTACCGGCTTAAACTTGGCTTAATTTCGTCAGGTCTTGACGCTTCATAAAGGCGGCTGGCTTTCACCGGTTAGAATGATTTCAATCGCGTTGCCGACCGACAACGTACCGTTAGCGTCGTGCAGCGCGTTTTGGCCAAAATAAACCTTGTTCCGCCATTTTCTCAGACGGGCAAGCGTTACCAAGGGCTCTTTGTCGCTTAGCGCCGTTACCGGATCGATAGCCGGCACGGAGCATCTTGAGCAGGGCTTGGGGAGTCTGAAGCCGATGCCGTTAATCGTGATTTGTCGCCATATGTCCTCCGCGTAACTGTCGCAGTCGGCAACCACCAGGTTGGGACGAAAGCGAATCATGGGAAGATCGAGGTTCATGGCCTGGTTAAGCGCCATTAGGGAAGCTTCCGAAACGACCAGGAACGGAAAACCATCGGAAAAAGCGATTTGATCGAACTCGGTCGCATAATCCGGATCGACCTTACGTATCTGGTCATCGGGATGATAAACAAGACGGCATGAAGATTCCAGAAACCGGCTAAACCAGTCATCTGCCAGCCGATTGGTGGTTTTGGCAGTACAACGATCCTCCCAGATTTCGACCTCGAGATCGTCGCCTTCGTCACTGTGCAGCGGCAGTGTAATCTCGTCCTGCCCAGGCGCGGAAAGTATCAAGCGGTCGTCGGCGATACGGGTTTTGATCAGTGCCATTCTTGGCAGACGGCGCTGACTAAGGAACCGGCCTTGCTCGTCAACCAACATCCATTTCCTGTCATAGCGCAGCCCGTTTTTATCCACCGGCCATCGCTCGACCTGGATGCCGGCAAGTGATTTGACGGGATAAACGTAGATTTGGCTCAGGATGGGCATGTGGGTTTTGATTTAACTGAATGTCAGGTCGGTTTGGGAGTGCAATAGGTGGTCGGCCAGCGCCTCGTGAAAACTATTGAATTTCAAACCGTATACTTGCGCGTTTGAGGCATGAACCACGATGGCTTCGATTTCGAAGCGTTTGCCGTCATCAAACAGCAAATACAGGCAAACCCGGCTTTTTCTACTGATTTTTTTGGGGCTCATCACAGCCGCCCCCCTACTGCTGATGTCGCGTAGGGCGACCGGCAGCAGGCGAGGATAAAGCAGGCTGTGTACTTTAACGACGGCTTTGATGTCCTTGCGCCGATATCGCACCGCGACGCGTTTGTTGGACCACAAACTATCGAGAGGGATGTCTCGATCCAGTTCGTCGAATATTTCCGCCGGGAAATCGTTTTCTGACATGTTGTATGGGCCAATTTTGAATTGAGGTTAAGTATTAACGCTAAGCTGATAAAATTCAATAGCGAATGCCGCGAATAGTAGAGCGCTACAACATTTACATTCTTCGGTAAAATCAAACCTTTGTTTTCTATGATTGTGGACTTATGCGAATAGCCAATATTTCCGGGATTTACTTATTCATTGCTATGCTGTTGGTCTCGGTGGAATTAAGCGCCGCCGCCAAACAGGTCATAAAGATCGCTTATTTCACTCAGGAACAAGTAGCGCCTCCGGCTCTATCCAATCTCGATCCCTTCATTCCGGATAAAGGTTTGATCGGCGCCGAGTTGGCAATTGCCGATAACAATACCACTGGTCAGTTTACCGGGCAGCATTATGAACTCAAGAAGATCGTAGTGCCGGTTGGCGGTGACATCGTTCAGGCATTTAAGCAACAAGTCAGCGATGAGCTTGGTTTGGTAGTGGTCAATCTCGACGCCGAGCAGTTGCTTAAGCTGGCCGATGCTCCCAATGCCAATCAAAAACTACTATTCGATATCGCCACCAGCGATGATGACTTGCGCAATGGCCAATGCCGGCATCATGTGGTGCATGTCTTGCCCAGTCGGGCGATGCGCGCCGATGCGCTGGCTCAGTATATGCTGAAAAAACGTTGGCAGAAATGGTTTCTGGTGATTGGCCCGACCGCAAAAGATCAGCTGTATGCGGCCGCCGTTAAATGGGCCGCCAAGCGCTTTGGCATGAAAATGGTGGACGAGAAAAACTGGACCAACGATTATGACGCTCGGCGCACGGCGCAGTCCGATGTGCCGGTGTTTACCCAGGGCGTGGATTACGATGTGTTGGTGGTGGCTGACGAACAGGGTTTGTTCGGCGAATACCTCGACTACCGAACCTGGATACCGCGTCCGGTAATCGGCACTCAGGGCTTGGTTGCCACCGCCTGGCACAGGACACACGAGCAATGGGGCGCGGTGCAGCTGCAAAATCGTTTTAAGGAACAAGCCGGGCGCTGGATGGAAGAGGTGGACTATGGTGCCTATCTCGCGGTCAGGGCGATAGGCGAAGCCAGCGTCCGCAGCAAATCCAATCAAATACCGGCGATCAAGGATTATTTGTTTTCGGATGCTTTTGCCTTGCAGGGGTACAAAGGCATGCCGTTGTCTTTCAGACCCTGGGATGGCCAGTTGCGTCAGCCGATTTTGCTGGCCGCGCCGCGTTCGCTGGTCAATGTCGCGCCGCTGGAGGGATTTTTGCATCCGAAAAGCGAACTGGATACGCTAGGTTACGACCAGCCTGAAACCGGCTGCAAATAGACTTAAGATTCGGCTTGGTAAAATTCAAGCGGTTGATTTCTACAAGGGAGAGTCAAGTGAACAAAGCTCATTTCAAACTACTGATGGCCCTGGTTTTGAGTATTTTGGCGCCATTGCCCTTGCCTAGTTTTGCGGAAAGCGCGACTCAAATGTCGGCACCCGGTACTCAAGCCGGCGCCGAGCAGGCCGACATCGAAGTTTTTGTTCGGAATGGGTGTCCGCATTGCGCCGAAGCGGAACAATTTTTGGCCGCATTAAAACTTGAAAAGCCCGGCTTGCATATCGTGATTCGCGATATTACCGAAGACGTACTGGCCTTCGATCGTCTTAAAACCCTTGCCGAGACGCGTCAGGAAAACGGGGTGCGGGTGCCGGCGTTCTGGGTAGGCGGGCAGCTCATCATCGGCTATTCCGAGGAAGCATCCACCGGTACGCTGATACGTGAGGCGTTGTCGGCGAAACTCAATTCTAAGCCGACCGGTGGGGATGATGCCGGTAGTTGCGAAGCCGAACAAAGCCTGGAGTGCGGCCCAGATTCCGCCGAGGAGAAAAAAACCGAGGCTGAGCGTTTCGAAGTCACGCTGTTAGGGAAGCATATCACGCTGGAAGACGTCGGCTTGCCGTTGTTTACGCTGGCGATGGGCTTGCTGGACGGCTTCAATCCCTGTTCCATGTGGGTTCTACTGCTGATGGTCTCGATGCTGGCGCCGATGGGAAACCGGCCACGGATGCTGGCGGTAGCCGGCATATTCGTAGCCGTGCAGGGTTTGGCCTATTTCGTGTTCATGGCGGCCTGGCTGAATCTGTTCTTGTTGATAGGCTTGTCGCGAGTCTCCCAGCTGGCGATAGCCGCCATTGCCATTGTGGCGGGAGCGATCAATCTCAAGGATTTCCGGGGGGTTGGTTCAGGAATTTCGCTGTCGATTCCGGCCTCCGCCAAACCGGGTATCTATGCGCGAATGCGGAGCATCCTGCAGGCGGAAAACCTGACCGGCGCGATGATAGGCGCAGTGGTATTGGCGGTATTGGTGCAGGTCGTCGAGTTACTGTGTACTTCGGGCTTTCCGGCACTTTACACCCGGATTCTGACCTTGCGGCAACTGGATAGCCTGAGTTATTACGCTTATCTGCTGCTGTATAACGTCGCTTATATGTTCGACGACGTGGTGATATTGGCGATCGGCGTGATTACCCTCAGCCAGCAGCGCTTGCAGGAAAAGGAAGGCCGCCGTTTGAAACTGATCAGCGGTTTGGTGATGGTGGGCCTGGGCGTCTACCTGCTGTTTTAGCGGACCATCAAAAAACCGTTTCCATGCCGGGAATGCCCAGACGCTGGATGTGAACGGCATTATCGCCTTCCTGATAGGCCAGCAGTTTGCCGTCGTGTTGCCAGAGCCTGAAGGCCAGCGCATAGGATAAGACCCGAATCGGATAGTCGCGCGGCAGTTGTTGGATATAAGGCTGCATGCTGATGAAATCGGTGGCGCCATATTGCTGCATGATGAATTTCAAGCCGCCGTTGCGCGGGCCGATGTTGTAAGCCAATAAGCCCATAAACAGGTCGCCGTGCATTTCGTCCAGATAATTTTTCAGCGTGGCGGCGGCGATAAAGGCGTTGTGGCGCGGATCGTCCAGGGATAATTGGTCGACGGACAACTCCCGGCGAGCCTGTTCCATGATGGATTTCGATACAGCGGTTATCTGAAATAGACCACGGCCGCCGTCGCTGCTGTCGCGTGGCATGAACGACGATTCCGTGGCGGCTACGCCCAACAAAATGTCGGGATCGAGATCGAAGCTTTCGGCCGCATCCTTGATGTCCGAATTAAAGACTGCGGCGCGGTCTATCATTTTCTGCAATTGGCTTTCGCCGTAACGCCGGTAGGCCGCGAATACCTGATGTGCCAGGGTGGTGCGGGCGGCCTGTTGTTTGCCGCCGACCAAGGTACGGAAATGGGTGAATACCGGCGTGTAGCCGTCATGGAACACAAACCACACGCAGCATAGCGCCAGGAAACCCGAGAGCATCGCCGGCGCGGTAGCCGCCTTGTCCAGCAGCCAGTTGCGCAATCTACTCCAGCCTATCAACAACACCGCTGCAGTCATGATCAGGCCGACGACGCCGACGGCAAAGGGCAGCAGGTTGGAAAAAAATCCCGAGCCGGAGAATAGATTGGCCGAATAACCCAGGACAGACATCGTCAGCAACACGGCGCTGGCGATCAGCCCCAGGCATTCTATCGCCAGAAAGGGCAGGTTCTGTTTGAACTTTCCGCGTTTATTCGAACGTTTCTTTCCGGTGGATTTTTGTTTAGGCGACCGCTTGCCGGGCGTTTTGCCGGCGCGGATAGGGGGATTAATTGGCGGTTTGAGTGCCGGTTTTTGCCTGTTCATGGTAAGCAATTATAGGGTTTTTCAGTGCATTGGTGGAAAACGCCCTTTCCGTCGGTTTTTATGATGGCCTTGTTTCGGCGAATTATCCCGGCAAATTTGGCTTAAATCGGATGTCAAAATTGCCAAAAGAGCAGTGTCGATAAGCAAGGGATTCTTTCAAATCAACTGGCATTTCTTTATCTGCGGCCCAGTTAATAATTGCGAATCGCTGTTCAAGGTTTTGGAGCTACCTATCGCTCAACGTTAATCATACAAGAGCGTAACCTGGAAGTTGTCCAACCGTTTCTGTAGGGATTCAGTTCGGCCGGAGGAATATGTTTGATTAGTCGTAGTTCGTGATTGCAATTGTTTTGTTAGGCTCGTACGTGGTTTGGGCAATTCCTGGCAAATTGAGCCTATCAAGTATCATTACATCAAAAGAGTAGCTCTGCGGAGCACGACAAAAGAATTATCAATTGACAAATTTCGGCATTTCTATAGAATTCACCAAATTTACGGTCATATGATTGCCTCGGTGGCGAAATAGGTAGACGCACGAGACTTAAAATCTCGCGACCGAAAGGTCGTACCGGTTCGATTCCGGTCTGAGGCACCATTTATGCATCCAAATAGATGCAGCCCAATCCAAAAACCCGCAAGTTACAAGGCTTAGCGGGTTTTTTTTATTGTTCAACGTAGTCCGGTAAAATACAGTAACAGCTTGCAAAAGTTGCAGTAAGTTTTACAGTAACTGCAAATCACCGAAAAAAGTTACTGCAGTTACAGTAAATCGAGGTGTTCTGCATGGCAAAACATATACTTACCGACGCCACGCTTCGCAACGCCAAACCGGATGACAAAGACAAACGGCTAAACGACGGCGCCTGTACAGGCTTAATTCGATTGAGGTCTGAGCACCAATCAAGCATTTTAAGAGATGCAAAGAAGTACAGAAACCCGCGAGATATAAGGTTTGGCGGATTTTTTTTATGTCCAAAGCAATCCAGCAAAAACCAGTGACATTCAGCCAAAGTAGTGACATTAATTGTGACACCAGCTAAAGTGACATTCACAGTGTCACTTTTTTGATGGTTCACAATGGCTGAAAAACTCAATAAGGATGCGGTTTATAGAGCCGCGAAACCCAAAGAAAAAGACTACACCAGCAACGATGGCGGCGGATTGGCCCTGCTGGTAAAAGCCAACAGCACGAAGTGATGGATTTTTATTTACCGTTTTGAAGGCAAACAAAACCGCTTGGGATTTGGCACCTATCCCGATGCCAGTTTGGAAAATGCCCGCCGTAAAGCCGAAGAAGCCCGCTCCCAAATTGCCAACGGTAACAATCCCGCGGACATTCGGAACCAGTCCGAATAAGCCAAACAATCCGCTAAGCAAAATGAAGGACGAATAAAAGCCGGATTGCCGATTCTGGATAGTTTTGCAGACGTAACCGGTAATTGGCTGGCCGCCATCGTTATTGTGTCGATCAGCAAAACTGCAAAACTTAATGGATTTTTGGCAAATCCTGGCGATGATAGTTTACTGTAGGTAGTTGAATAATTGGAGCTAATGCCAGTCTGGACAAACATTTTTCTGGAAAGCTGCTAGGCTTAAGTCCGGTCAAGAATCAAGATGAGATAGAGATTGGAAGAGGATATCACGACAGGTTTGAGTGTTCTGCAAAGCCATCTGGATGGCATGCTGAGCCGAGTTCAGCACAATAGTACTACGCTAAAACGCCTCCAGCGTTTTGAGATGAGCTTGTTGAGTCTGAGTTCTTTAGCCGAGATGATTGAGTTTATTCTGGGCGAAAGCAGGGCGTTGTTCGATCTGGATATTATCAGTTTGTGCTTGATGGATCCGAAAGCTGAAATTGCGGCTTATCTCGACACTGATAATTATGATCATCGAGCCCGGGAGGATCTCTTTCTGATTGGCGACGATCAAATCCTACAAAGTAGTTTTGGTTTACCGGTCCGGCCGTTTCTGGGTATTTATCAAGCCGCTAGTTGTGATCGGTTTTTTCCGAATCCGACCAGAAAACCCGCGTCCGTGGTTATTGCTCCGCTGATGCGTAGGGGCAAGTGTCTGGGATCACTCAATTTCGGTAGCTATCAGGAGAATCGTTTTACCCACGGCATGGCGACCGATTTCATCGAGCATATTGCTTCTGTGATTAGTATCTGCCTGGAGAACAACCTCAATTTCGAGATCATGCGCCGAACCAGTCTGGTCGATCCATTGACGGGCGTGAACAATCGCCGTTTCCTTGAGCAACGTATCGAAGAGGAGCTGGATCGTAGTCAGCGCACCCGCGATCCATTGTCGTGCTTGTTTCTGGATATTGATTTTTTCAAGCGTATCAACGATGGCTTTGGGCACCCGGTCGGTGATCAGGTGTTAGCGCGGGTTGCTGGGGTCATTAAAAAGCAATTGCGGAGCAATGATGTGTTGTCGCGCTACGGCGGCGAAGAGTTCGTCGCCTTGTTGTCGCAAAGTGATCAGAAGAGCGCGGGTGAAATCGCCGAACGTATTCGTTCAAGCATAGCTGGCTTGCGATTTGAATATGCCGGCCAGCTCATTCCCGTGACCATTTCCATCGGTGCCGCAACCTATCAACCCAACCAAATGATCAAAAGGCCAGTCACGGAGATTGCTGAACGCTTGATTCAAACCGCCGATGCGGCTTTATATGAAGCCAAGCGCAATGGACGCAATAGGATTGAAAACAGCGGCGTGCTGGCGATGACTGAAGAAGCTCAGCTGTAACCGTTAGGATTGTTCTTCTGCCAGCGCCAGGCGTCGACCAGCATTTCGTCCAAATTTCTTTTCGCTTGCCAATCCAATTTTTGCCGTGATAAACCAGGGTCGGCGTAACAAGCGGCGACGTCCCCCGGACGGCGTGGCGTGATTTTGTAAGGCACATCGCAACCGTTGACTTTCTTGAAGGTTTTCACCATGTCCAGCACGCTGTAGCCGGTACCGGTACCCAGATTGAAGGCTTCGCAAACCGAGGCCGTTTCCTCTTGATTCATCAGATATTGCAAGGCTTTGATGTGGCCTTGAGCAAGATCGACGACATGGATGTAATCGCGCACGCCGGTGCCGTCAGGGGTAGGGTAGTCGTCACCAAACACCGACAGCATTTCCAGCTTGCCGATGGCGACTTGCGACAGGTAAGGCATCAGGTTATTGGGAATACCGTTGGGATCTTCGCCGATCAGGCCGCTGCCATGGGCGCCGATAGGGTTGAAATAGCGCAGGATCGCAATTTTCCAGGGTTGATCGCCGTGGTTGAGCGCGTCGGCGGCGCTGGCGTCGCGGAGGATTTCCTCGATGAACAGTTTGGTGCGGCCGTAGGGATTGGTGGCTTGCAGCGGAAAATCCTCCGTGATCGGTACCACATGTGGGTCGCCGTAGACGGTAGCCGATGAGCTGAACACCAGGTTCTTGACGCCGTGTTCGGCCATGGTCTCCAGCAATACCAGGGTGCCGCTGATGTTATTCCTGTAATAATTGAGGGGCTGTTGGCAGGATTCGCCGACGGCCTTGAGTCCCGCGAAGTGAATCACAGCATCGACTTTATTGTCCTGGAAAATACCGGCGAGTGCGGCTTCGTCGCAGATGTCGGCTTGATAAAACTTGACGGAATGCCCCGTGATTTTTTCGATTCGGCGCAGGGATTCGATCTTGCTGTTGCCGAGGTTGTCGACGACGATCACCTCAAAACCGTTGTTTAGCAGCTCAACGCAGGTGTGGCTACCGATGTAGCCGGCGCCGCCCGTCACCAGGATAGTGTTTTTCATTGTTACTTTCCATCAAGTTAGCGTTCAAGGATGTCCAATCCGGGCTCATCGGCAACTGCTGAAGTACGGGATGTACTGAATGCAGCAAACGCAGGAGCGGATTGTCGTCCCTTCGTTGACCCACCGCTGTCCGCAGACCACCCTTTAGTGGTGGCATTCATGCAGGCGTCTGAAGTGATGATCTGCATTGTCGAGTCGGGGTCGCGTCGCAAGCCGGCGAAATCGAACAAGCCGGTGTCCAGCATCTGCGAAGGTGCGATGTTTTGCAAGCTGGCGAAGATGGTTTCCAGGCGGCCGGGAAACTGTTTATCCCAGCCGGACAGCATCTGTTTCATCGCCTTGCGCTGCAGATTTTCCTGCGAGCCGCACAAATTGCAGGGAATGATGGGAAATTTCTTGAAGGCGGCGAAGCGATTGATGTCCTTTTCACGGCAGTAGGCCAAAGGACGAATCACGATGTTTTGCTTGTCGTCGCTGAGCAATTTCGGCGGCATGGCCTTGAGCTTTCCGCCGTGGAACATGTTCAGGAAAAAAGTTTCGATGATGTCTTCGCGGTGATGGCCCAGGGCGATCTTGGTGACATTATGTTCCTTGGCGAAACCGTACAAGGTGCCGCGCCGCAATCTGGAGCACAGGCTGCAAGTGGTTTGGCCTTCCGGGATGATGCGCTTGACGATGCTGTAGGTGTCGTGCTCGATGATGTGATACGGCACGCCCATGGATTGCAAATATTCCGGCAATACATGCTCGGGAAATCCGGGCTGTTTTTGGTCCAAGTTGACGGCGATGATCTCGAAATCGACCGGCGCGGTCTTTTGCAGGTTCATCAGGATGTCCAGCATCGTGTAGGAATCCTTGCCGCCGGACAGGCATACCATGACTTTATCGTCCTGTTCGATCATGTTGTAGTCGGCAATCGCCTCGCCGACGTTGCGCCGCAGACGTTTCTGCAGCTTGTTGAACTGGGTTCTGGATTTCTGTTCTAGGTCGTACATAAAGGGAAGGGAGAGGGCGTCCGGGGCAAATAGAGCCTTGGACGCAAATGACTAGCCGTCGTAGCGTTGGAAAATCAGCGTGGCATTGGTGCCGCCGAAACCGAAGCTGTTGGACATCACGGTGTTCAGTGTCACGTTTTCTTGGTATTCGCGCACGATGGGGATACCCGCTGCTTCGGGATCGAGCTCGGTGATATTGGCCGAGGCGCTGAGGAAGCTTTCCTCCATCATCAGCAGCGAGTAGATCGCCTCGTTGACGCCCGCCGCGCCCAATGCATGGCCAGTCAAGGATTTGGTCGAACTGACCGGGGGTACCTTGTCGTTGCCGAATACCGCGCGCAAGGCTTCCAGTTCGCGAGTATCGCCGACCGGCGTGCTGGTGCCGTGGGCGTTGATGTAGTCGATCTTGCCGTCTATCATGGTCATGGCCTGTTGCATACAACGCACCGCGCCTTCGCCGGAAGGCTGCACCATGTCGTAGCCGTCCGAGGTGGCGCCATAACCGATCAGTTCGGCATAAATTTTGGCGCCACGCGCCTTGGCGTGTTCCAGTTCTTCTATGACCAGTACGCCACCACCTCCGGAAATCACAAAGCCGTCGCGACTGGCGTCATAAGGTCTGGAAGCGGTCGCCGGCGTTTCGTTGTATTTCGATGATAAGGCGCCCATCGCGTCGAACAATACCGACATGGTCCAATGTAATTCTTCGCCGCCGCCCGCGAACACCACGTCCTGTTTATTGAGCTGGATCAGTTCCATCGCATGCCCTATGCAGTGAGCGCTGGTGGCACAGGCCGAGCTAATGGTGTAGTTGACACCCTTGATCTTGAAAGGCGTGGCAAGGCAAGCGGTGTTGGTGCTGGACATGGCGCGCGTCACCATGTAAGGGCCGACTTTTTTCACGCCCTTGGAACGCAAAATGTCGGCGGCATCGACCAGATTCGATGTCGACGGACCACCGGAACCCATCACCAGGCCGGTACGAAAATTGGAAACCTGATCGTCCGCCAGGCCGGAATCGGCGATGGCTTGTTGCATGGCGAGATAGTTGTAAGCGGCGCCGTCGCCCATGAAGCGTTTGATCTTGCGATCGATGGCCTCGTCCAGGTCGATATTGATGGGACCGTGTACGTGGCTCCTGAAACCTAGTTCCCGATAGGCATCGGAATGAACGATACCGGAGCGGCCGGTTTTCAGTGATTCGACCACCTCGTCTCGATTATTGCCTATGCTGGAAATAATCCCCAAACCTGTTACAACCGCGCGTCTCATGATGCTTACCTTAAAAATCCTGAGTAGAAGTGAACAGACCGACTCGCAGATCGGTGGCCTCGTAAATTTGCTTGCCGTCCACTTCCATGGTGGCATCGGCGATACCCATGACCAGTTTACGCAGAATGACGCGTTTCAGGTCGATTTTGTAAGTAACTTTTTTAGCGGTGGGCAATACTTGTCCGGTAAATTTGACTTCGCCGCAACCAAGTGCCCGGCCTTTACCGGGGCCACCCATCCAGCACAGGTAAAAACCGACCAGTTGCCACATCGCATCAAGCCCCAGGCAGCCAGGCATCACCGGGTCGCCTTGAAAATGGCAATCGAAAAACCATAAGTCCGGCTTGATGTCGAGTTCAGCAATAATTTCACCCTTTCCATACTTGCCGCCTTCGTCGGAAATATGGATGATGCGATCCATCATCAGCATGTTAGGGAGCGGTAGCTGAGCGTTTGTTGGGCCATATAATTCGCCACGGCCCGACATTAACAACTCTTCACGCGTGAAACTGTGCTGTTTCTCCATTCAATTTTTACCTGATTAAGTGAGCTAGAACACTCACCATTATCCAATAGTCGGCTTAAAAAATCAGCTCAATTTTAGCCCGGCATGACTTCGCGTACCAAATCTCCCGGTTTCAAGGTGTTTCTTTGTAAGCGTTTTTGGTAAATCAATGCGTACTGCAAAACCGATGATACGTAGCCACGCGTTTCCTTATAAGGGATGGCTTCTATCCAGATGTCGCCGGGCAGAGCCTTATCTTCCGGTAGCCAGCGCTTAATCTTGTTTGCTCCGGCATTATAGGCGGCCGTGGCCAGCAGATAATGGCCGCCAAACTGTTTCAGCAATTTTTTATAATAAAAACTGCCGTATTTGACGTTGATAGTCGGATTAAACAGACTGGTCTCGTGAGTCCAGGTATCCTTTAGGCTGGCGGCGATTTGCTGACCTGTTTTCGGCATCACTTGCATCAAGCCTTTGGCGCCGGCCGGCGAATCAGCCAATTCATCGAACGCGCTTTCTTGCCGAATCAGGCCAAAAATCAGGGCCGGGTCAAGTTGCTGCGAGGTCGCATTGTCTTGAATCTGATTCAGGTATTGCAACGGAAAACGCAAATCGATGTCCCCCCAGTCATTGGCCTTGGCGATGGTGAATATGGCCGTGGACGGCCATTGCCATTGCTGAGCCAGTTTAGCGGCTACCGCGAGACGGTGGTTATCCAGTCCGGAGACCGCATGCCACCATTGCAATTTGGCTTCCGGCTTTCTATCGATGGCGAGTAATTCTGCTACGACCTGAAAATCCGATTGTTGCCTCAAGTCATCAATTTCCTCACCGGAAACCGCAATCGGTTGGTCGGTTAAGACGATGTCTTGCCGTAATCTATCGGCCGCTAAAAAACCGTAAAAGCTGCGTTTTTCGGCTAATTGCCGAAAAACGGCGTCGGCCTGCGCCTGTTGTCCGGAGATGGCCAGTGCTCTGGCCTGCCAGTATTGCCATTTGTCTTGGCGTTTTTCATCTTCACTCAGCGCAGCCAGAGCCGTGCTGACATCGCTCCAATTTTGTTGGGTCAGTGCGGCGCGCACTCGCCATTCCCGTGTGGCATTATCGCTGATGGCAAGTTGTGATAATCTCGCATAGGCTCGGCTATCGTGCCGGAATGCAAGTGCCAAGGCGAGGCGTCTTTCGGTATCGGCGGCAATATCGGTCGGTATCGCGTAGGTTTGTTTTTCCGAGTCCCAGACGTTGAGTGCCGCTTGCGGGTCAGTTTCCAGCCAACGGACAACGGCATGAGTGAATAGCCTGCCGGCCAGTGGGTAGTCGCGTTTCCAGCCGGCGGCATCCTTAACCAGTTCCGGTTTATGATGAAGTCGTAACCAAGTTTCGGCGGTTGCACGTTCCTGCTCAGGCAATAACGGCACGAGTTGAGCGGCAAGGCCACCATTATTTTCGGTCAACGCGAGCCGGAAACGTTGCCATACCAGATCGCTATTGAATTCAGGCGAGGCTTTAAGTAGGGTAAACAAGGCATCGCAAGCGGCGGGTTGCGACTTGCCGCTCAGCCATAATTGCCGGGCGGTATCGAGCGCGGATTGTTGCTGGTGAATTTGATTCTGAGCCAGGGCGTAGTAGCATTGCAATTCAACGTCCTTGCTCTTCCGGTAGTGACTGATCAGTGTCAGCCACTGTTGGTTTTTACCCAGTTGCAATAACCATAGTCGATGCAATAGCGAGGCGTAGCGGGTGTGAGCGTACTCCCTCAAGAATGCCTGTATCGCGTTATCGTCATCCAGATGGTTTTTCAGCCACTGGTATTGCAAATAGGGATACAGCGGATAAGTTTTTAGGGTGTCGGCCAGCGCAAAATAATCGCTGTCGCGGCCTTGGTCTATGTATTGTTCGGCTTGTAAAAAAGCCTTGCGCATCTCGGCTAATGATTGTTCGGAGGCGGCGGTATTGTGGGCGCCGGCACTCGATAAAGTAATAAGCAATAACAGTCTGACGGCCAACGTCATACAAATCTCCGAAACAAAAGCGCAAAGCCGAGATGGTTTTTGCATAAATCATTAGCCATTATAATGGGCTCAGCCTAATCCGATACCTTAACTTAATTCATACATTGAAAAATCAGCGCACGCACAATCATGCCGAATATTCCTGGCATTATATTTTTCGCATCGCCCTACAACACAAAAAACAGTTGGTCACTGGCCATATCATCGCCGTGTTGGCAACGGCAGCCAGCGTGCCGGTACCTTTGTTAATGCCTTTGTTGGTCGACGAGGTTTTGCTCAATCATCCAGGGCTGGTGCTGAAGCACGTCAATCCGTTTTTACCGGGCGAGTGGCAACAACCCATCGTCTATATCGCCGGCGTATTGATCGTCAGCCTAGTGCTAAGGCTATTCGCGCTGGTTTTAAACATTATCCAGACCCGGCAATTTTCCAATATCGCC
The DNA here is from genome assembly GCA_028748685.1 of Methylococcaceae bacterium. Lineage (GTDB taxonomy): Bacteria > Pseudomonadota > Gammaproteobacteria > Methylococcales > Methylomonadaceae > Methylomonas. The sequence continues at coordinate 14,773 of JAJRDU010000137.1, read as the reverse complement.
AAGGACGTGATTTTTCGCATCCGCGAAAGTCTGGTCAAGCATTTGCAACACATTTCGATGTCCGAATACGAAAGCCTGGGCAGCGGCACCGTGACGGCGCACATGGTGACGGATCTTGATACCTTGGACAATTTTATCGGCTCCACCATCAGCAAGCTGCTGGTGGCCTGTCTGACGGTGTTCGGCACGGCGTTGATATTGCTATGGATGCACTGGCAACTAGGGCTATTCATCATCTTTCTGAATCCCGTGGTGATTTATCTCGCCAGGGCGATAGGTTCCAAGATCAAGGATCTCAAGGCCAATGAAAACAAAGCCTACGGCTTGTTTCAGCAAGCCTTGAGCGAAACCCTGGAGGCGATCAACCAGATTCGTGCTAGTAACCGCGAACAGCACTACTGCCAACAATTGATAAGCAGTGCTCAAGCGGTGAAAGAACATTCGACCGCATTTGCCTGGAAAAGCGATGCCACGGTACGCCTGAGTTTTTTGACCTTTTTGTTCGGTTTCGACATCTTTCGCGCCACCGCGATGTTGATGGTTTTATATTCCAACCTGACCATAGGCGAGATGCTGGCGGTATTCGGTTATCTGTGGTTCATGATGGCGCCGGTGCAGGAAATCTTGAGCATTCAACAGGCGTTTTATGCCGCCAAGGGCGCATTGGCAAGGGTCAATCAACTGACTCGATTACAGCGCGAACCCTACTATCCTCATCTCGAAAATCCGTTTTCAAACAAAAAAACCGTCGCGGTCAGTGTCAAGGATTTGCATTTCAGCTACAAGGACGAGCCGGTGCTGAACGGTATCAACCTGAATATTCCGGCGGGCGAGAAAATTGCGCTGGTTGGCGCCAGCGGTGGCGGTAAATCAACCTTGGCGCAAACTTTGATCGGCTTGTATCCACCGAATCAAGGCATGATTTATTTCGACGGCGTGCCGCTGGATCGCATCGGTCTGGACGTGGTGCGCGAACACGTCGCCACGGTATTGCAACATCCGGCATTGCTGAACGACACCATACGCGCCAATCTGACGCTAGGCCGAGAAATCAGCGATAGCGAACTATGGTATGCGTTGGAATTGGCTCAATTGAAATCAACGGTCGCGGAACTGGATAAGGGCTTGGATACCGTGGTGGGCCGGCAGGGGATGCGGCTATCCGGTGGTCAGCGGCAACGCTTGGCGATTGCCAGGATGATCATCAGCAAACCTTCGGTGGTGATACTCGATGAAGCCACCTCGGCGCTCGATAGCGAAACAGAATACAAGCTGCATCAGGCCTTGAATGAATTTCTGAACGGCAGAACCACGCTGATCATCGCCCATCGCCTCAGCGCCGTGAAACAAGCCGACCATGTCTATGTTTTCGAGCAAGGCCAGATTTGCGAACAGGGTAGCCATGAGATGCTGATTCAGCAAAAAGGCCTGTACGCCAAACTATACGGGGACTATCAATAGTGGCCGAGATATACGATTTGCACTGCCACTCCACGGCCTCGGACGGCGCGCTGTCACCGAGCGAACTGGTGCAGCGTGCCCATGAACAAGGTGTTACCGTACTAGCGCTGACTGACCACGATACCGTCTCGGGCTTGGAAGAAGCCCGGCATGCGGCGTCTATCGTAGGGTTGCGGCTGATCGACGGCATAGAACTATCGGCAAGCTATCAAAATCAATGTCTGCACATCGTCGGCCTGAATATCGATCCCCGGCATCCGGCCTTGGTGAACGGTATTGCCAGGCAGCAGACGATACGCGCGGAGCGCGCCAAGAAAATCGCCGATAAGTTGGAAAAGAAGCGGATACCCGGCGCCTATCAGGCCGTCTCCCTCGCGGCGGGTAATGGCGAAATTACCCGTTCCCACTTTGCCGATTTTCTGTTGGCGAACCGTTATGTCACCACCCAACAGGAAGCGTTCGACCGTTATCTCAGCAAGGGCAAACCGGGCTATGTACCTACGATATGGGCCGGTCTGGAGGAAACCATAGCGTGGATCAAAGAGGCGGGCGGCATCGCGGTCATGGCGCATCCAATGCGCTACAAACTCACCGCCAAATTCATGAACCGTGCATTGGCCGCCTTCAAGCAGGCAGGTGGGCAGGGTATAGAAGTGGTGACCGGTAGGGCTAGTGACGATGAAATCCGTTTCAGCCGCCAATACTCCGTTAAGCACCAGCTTTATGCCTCGGTTGGTTCCGATTTTCACAATCCGGAGAATCAATGGCTGGAACTGGGCAGGCTGGCCGAGTTACCCAACGACCTGTCGCCGGTTTGGGAATTGTTTTGAAACTATCCGATGATCCTAAAAAGAGCAGTTGAGCCTCGAAAAATCCCGTTCGTCCTGAGCTTGTCGAAGGGTGATCGGGATTTTTGAAGCACCCTCCGCGTGAGTGTGTTGCAGGCCGCGCTTGCTTCGACTGACTCAGCACGAATGGCCTACAACACACGCCAACTGCTCTTTTCAGGATGATTCAAACTCTAAATTTTAAATTGGCGGCGTTCGCTAATGCTTAGCTTCGAGCAATGTCTCCAGCGCGGCTTCATAGTCGAATACGTCCATTTGGCGGGTGAATCCGAGATAGCGATCGCCCAGCTTGGCGCGTAGCAGATGAGCCGATTCCTTGGCCAGATTGCTGGCGCGGGCGTTGTTTTCGGCAAGCAGGTTTTCCAATTCAGCGAGGATTTGTTGTTGGCGTTCAGGAGTAACATCGCTGGCAGCCTCATCGCTAGACGGAACTTCGTCGGGCAGGGCCAAAATGGCTTGCGACAGTTGCCTCAGATCTTTATCGCATAACCTGGCTAATTCCGTGCGCTCGGCCAGAGAGGTGTCTTGGCGCAGGGCGTTATCCAGCCGCGTCGCCAATTCGGAGACAGTGCGAGCACCCAGGGTGGCGGCTACGCCTTTTAAATTGTGTGTCAGCCGATGGGCCTCGAGTGCATTGTCCTCCGCCAGTAATTCCCGCACCCGTTCCATGTCCTCGCGATGAGTTTCGGCGAATACGCGCAGAAGCTGCCGATATTTCGAGACATTCCCTCTGACCAAGGTAAGTCCCGCCGAGGTATCCACCCCCGGTAGCGCGATTATTGTCATGTCCGGCGTTGGCGTTGGCGTCGGAAAGGGTGGGGCTGACAAAGGTTCAGCCAAATCCGCCGGTAAATGTCGATGGTCGGCAGTGGATAGCCAGCGCAGCACGGTGGCGTAAAGTTCCTCCGGGTTGACGGGTTTGGCGACAAAATCGTTCATGCCGGCGGCTAGGCATGCATAGCGGTCGGCGTCAAAGGCATTGGCGGTCATGGCTAGAATCGGCAACAGCGCAAAGTCGGGGCGTGCTCGAAGTGCCCGCGTAGCGGCCAAGCCGTCCATCTCCGGCATCTGGACATCCATCAATACCAGGTCGTAGGTGTTGGAACACACTTTCCGCAGCGCGATGCGGCCGTTTTCCGCGGTATCCACCGCTAGGCCCACGCCGTGCAGTAGTTCCAGCGCCACTTCCCGGTTGATGGGGTTATCTTCGGCCAGCAATAAACGCGCACCGGCATAATTGCGGCGCAACACCAACTCGGCGGCCACGGGTTTTTCCGCGGGCGACTCGGTGGGCGTTATGCCTCGGCCCCGTTGTAACCTGGCCGTAAACCAGAAAGTACTGCCTTGGCCCATGGTGCTATCCACGCCGGCTTCGCCTCCCATCATGTTTGCCAGATTGCGGGTGATCGCCAGGCCCAAGCCGGTACCGCCGTACTGGCGAGTGATCGACGCATCGGCTTGTACAAAGGCATCGAACAACATAGGCACTTTTTCGGCAGCGATACCGATGCCGGTATCCTGAACTTCGAAACGGATCAACAAACCGGCGTCGGTTTCCGTCAGTAACTTGGCGCGCAAGCGGATGGTGCCCGCCTTGGTAAACTTCACCGCATTGCTGGCATAATTGAGCATGGCCTGCCGCAGCCGCGTTGGATCGCCGCGTAGCCAGGGCGGAACGTTGCCACTGTCTACTTCGATGCTCAGGCCCTTGGCTTGGGCTTTCTCGGCGATTAGGGAGCGTATGTGGTCAAGCACCGCTGACAACGCAAAATCGGTTTGTTCCAATTCCAGACGCCCGGCATCGATTTTCGACAGGTCCAGTATGTCGTTGATGATCGCCAGCAAGTGCTCGGCCGCTATGTCGATTTTATCCAGGCGCTCCCGCTGTTCGGTCGTCAGGCTACTTTGCCGCAATAGATAAGTCAGGCCGATGATCGCATTCATCGGTGTACGTATCTCGTGACTCATATTGGCCAGGAAGGAACTTTTGGCTTGATTGGCGGCATCCGCCGCGGCTCTCGCGGATTCAAGTTCAGCGGTTCGACTGGCTACCAGTTCTTCCAGGTGATGGCGATGCCTGTCCAGTTCTTCGCCGATGCGTTTCCTATCGGTAATATCTTCCTTTACGGCCGCATAGTGACTGATGGTGCCATCCACTTGCCGGATCGGGGTGACAATGGCAAATTCCACGTATTCGCTGCCATCCTTGCGCTTGTTGACGAATTCACCCTTCCAGGTTTCGCCGCGAACCATGGCGTCCCAAAATGCCTGATGAGTTTCCGGCGGCGTCTTGCCGGAATTGAGGATGCGCGGATTTTGCCCCATGACTTCCTCGCGGCTGTATCCGCTGTTGCGCAGAAAAACCTCGTTCACATATTCGATCTTGGCATCGCGGTTGGTAATGACAATGCTTTCCGGGCTTTGCTCGACGACCTGAGCCAGTTTGCGTAATTGATCTTCGGTTTGCTTACGTTCAGTGATGTCGCGAATAAGGCCGGCCGCATGCCACTGGCCGCCGAGTTGAGTCGCCGAAAGCGATAACTCGACTTGAAACTCCCTGCCGTTTCGATGCCGGGCGGGAAGTTCCAGGGTGCGGGCTATCACGGGACCTTCGCCGGTTTTAGCGAAATGCGCCAGACCAACCTCGGCCTCTTGGCGAAAGCGGGGCGGCGCAATCAGGTCATGGATGGGTTGGCCCAGCGCTTCGTCCTTGCCGTAACCGAACATTGCGGCGGCGGCGGGGTTCCATAGCACGACCTTGCCGTCCGCGCCGTTAATGAGAATGAAGGCATCACGAATATTTTCCGTGGCTATCCGGAAGCGTTCCTCGCTATCGCGAAGTTCTTGCTCGGTTTGCTTGCGGATGGTGATGTCCCGGTTCACACCGCGCCGTCCCAGAAACTCACCGTTTTGATCCTGGATGGGTTTGCAGTGGTGGCCTATCCAGCGCATGCCGCCATCGGTGTGCAGGATGCGAAATTCCAGTTCATCCTCATCGGCCATGACGTTATTGAGGTGTTGACGATACATCGCACGGTCGTCGGGATGAATGATATCGACCATTAAGCCAGGATCGGCTTGAAACTCCTCGGCGGTGCGGCCGAAAATTTGCAGGCAGGCGGGCGACAGGTACTTAAAACTGCCGTCCGGATGCTTCAAGTAGATGCATTCGGAGGCGCTATCGGCCAACAGGCGGTATTTGGCTTCGGATTCCTGTAGCTGGGTATTAGCGGCCTCGGCGGCGGCTCTGGCCGCCAGGGCATCTTCCATCAGATTGAGGGCCGCGAGCCGTGCCTGCCGCTGTTCTTCCAGGGCGTCCGTCTGAGTCTCGCGTAGCGCCGCATCGGCGGCCACGCGGCTGCGCCGTTCATCAGCCTCTTCCATGCAGCGCCGGATGGCCGGCAGTAAACGGTTAAGATTGTCCTTGAGCACAAAATCACCGACGCCCAAATGCAAGAGTTCCACGACCGTTTCCTCGCCGATGTTGCCGGAAACCAGAATGACGGGTGGCGCGGGATGATGGGCCCGTATCTGTTGCAAGGTGTGGCGGAAATCCATGCCGGGCACGTTGTAATCCGACAGCACGGCATCCCATTCGTCTTGCAGCGCATCGGCTAAATCGGCGTCGCAGTCTATGCGCCGGCATTCGGCTTCCAGGTCTTGCTGGCGCAGGTGTTGCTCCAATAATAAAAAGTCGGTGGAGACGTCTTCGATGACCAGGAGTTTTAGTGGCGCGTTCATGCAGGGTTTATTGTGACTAGCTTCATGGCCGGGAACAGAATACCATTCATCGGGTATCTTCCAGTTTCGCTTGATCCGGGGAAGGCTCCAGAAAGCTTAACGGATAGGGCGGTTCCCGCCCGAGTCTTACGGATAGCGTGTTGATCTGCTGTTTCAAGGTAATCATGTCCAACTCTCGCCCCACAGTTGCGCGATTGAAGCGTTCCAGTTCCGCGTTACGCTGGGAAAGCTCTTCGGCCTGGCGGCGCAGGGTTTCCTCGCTGGCTTTGCGAGCGCTGATGTCGAGAACCATGCCGATGACCGCCGGGCGTCCTTGGTAATCGATGACGCGTCCATGCGCTTCCACGTAAATGGATTGGCCATCGCGGCGTAAAGCCGCAAAGGTGTAGTGCATGACTTCATTCACTTCACCCGCGATCAGGCGTTTTATATTATTAGCGGCTTCCTCGCGGTCCTTCGGGTGGATCAGATCGGTCACCAACACACGGTCTATCAGCGCCTTCGGGGTGCGGTATCCGAAGATTGCGGCGAAAGCGGGGTTGATATAGCGGAAGCGATTGTCTTGAATGATGTAGATGCCAGCTAGGGATTGCTCAACCAGCGCACGAAAACGGCTTTCGCTTTCGATTCTGGCCAGCTCGGCTTGCTTGCGTTCGGTGATGTCGCGGCATATACCGAACAGGCCGATGACCCGGCCATTAGCATCGCGCAGCGGCCCCTTGGTGGTCAGGCAAACCCGTTCGCCGCCGGGTACGCGGAGGATTTCTTCCTGGGTATGAATACGGTTTTCGGCAATCACGCTATGACCGATCTCCATTAGTTCCTTGGCTAAGTCAGTCGGAAAAACGGCATATTCGTCCTTGCCCAACACCTCATCGGCTGACTTGCCAACGAGATTGGCGGCGGCTCGGTTGAACAAGATGAAACGGCCCTCAATATCCTTGGCGAAGATCGCATCGTTTGAACAGTCGGCAATGGCTTCTAGCAAACTCAGCGCTCGTAGCCGTTCGGCCTGGGATCGCTGCAGCGTTTGAATCGAAGCCAGTTGTTGCCGTTGCCTTAACAGGAAAAAAGCGGCGGCAGTCATCAATAGTGCCAACATGCCGGTAAAGCTGATCCAGTCCGCCTCTCCGAAAGCTTTGGTGTATAACTCGGAACGGTCCAGTTTGGTCATCAGAAACCAGTCGCTACCGGTGACGGGATATATCGCGGCCAAGATCTGAACGCCGCGATAATCCGTTCCTTCCGCAAGGGATTCACCCGGCGTTATTTCGCCGCGCAGCACGCGGGCGGCAAGCTGATTCTCTGTTGCTATTGGCAGTCTCGGCGGGGATGGGGCAGCTTTCCGATGCCGCAATTCGGTGAGATAGAGTAGCTGGTCGCCATCGCGACGGAATAACAGGGCCTCGCCGCTGACGCTAGATACGGGCCAGGTTCGTAGGGTAGGGAAAAACCAGTTTTCAGGATTGACATGCAGAACCACCAAGGGCGCGGAGCCCGGGACAGTCGCCAAAGGTGCTATGAAATCGAGCCGCTCGCGGCCGGCTAGGTCGCGGTAAGGTCCAATATGTCGCACTTGGCGTTCCGTTGCGCAACGCCGTGCCTCGGCTTGCAGTGTTGGCGCGATGGCCTGGGGCGACTTATCGCTTCCCCACAGCTTTTCGGCATCGGGTGTGAGCAGCGTCACGGCGTCGAATCCTTGGCTGCTCCGAAATTGTTCCAGCTCTATTTGCAAACGCAGGCCGCTGAGCTTATCGCCGGATTCCCGCCAGTGGCGGTATAGTTCAGAGAAATAAGCGCTGTTCCGGACGAAGTCCGCATTACCTTGCCGTTCTCGAAGCCAATCGGCGATATGTCCGGTCTTCAGGTTGGCGATTGCCTTCAGCCTGCTGACTTCCTGCGATTTGACATTCTTGTAAGTGTGAATAATGCCGGCCAGGGTCAGCGCGATGACGCCCGTTCCCAGCAGCACGAAAAGCTGCTTCAGTCGGCGGGAATTGTCGATGTCGGCTTGGGGTGGTGGATTGCCGCCGACCCAACGCCGCATCAAGGCGTAGAGCAGCCATGACGTGACGGCGACGAACAGCCAGCCTTTAATGATGCTGGCCAGGATGATCTGTTCCGGATTGTTAAAAATGAGCTGAACCCATCTATCCGACATCAGTATCCAGCAGGCGGCGAATATTGCATACACCAGAACCACGGCCAGAATATTATAGCGGCCGAAGGGGTTTGATTGAGGTTGCCTGATGTCGTGATCGGTAGGCATATGACTGGATTTTTGGGTAGTCAGGAAACCGGGGAGGATTCGCCGAAGATTGCCCTTAACGCGATAAACAGGGAGCTGCCGCTATTGGTGCCCTCGCTATAAACAAGCATTCGGTACCGCCAGTAAACGATCGGATATCGGGCAATGATGCGCAATGGCACGGAAACGGCTAAGGGCATGGCGTTTCTTCGGGAATTGGGTCGCGGTAACGATCGGCAATATCGCAAAACACACTAAAATTGGCCAGAAAGGCATCGACCATGTCGGGATCAAAATGTTGGTTTCGCCCGGCGGCGATGATGTTCTGGACTTCCGCAATAGGGATGGCATCTTTATAGACCCGCCTGGAAATCAATGCGTCGAATACGTCGGCAAGCGCCATGATGCGAGCCGAAATCGGAATTTCCTCGCCGGAAAGACCATCCGGATAACCCGTTCCATCCCATTTTTCGTGGTGCCAGTGGACAATTTCCTTGGCCAGAGTCAGAAATTCCACCGGTCTTTCCACATCTTTTTCAGCCTCCTCGATGGCTACGGCGCCGATGTGAGAGTGAGTTTTCATGATTTCCCATTCGTCCGCCGTCAGCGGGCCGGGCTTGAGCAGAATATCGTCGGGAATACCAACCTTGCCGATGTCGTGCAATGGCGCCGAGCGCGCCAGTAACTCGATATAGTGGTCCGTCAGCGTTGCCGCGAAGCGAGGGTGGTTTTGCAGCGTCAAGGCCAATTGCTGAACATAACCCTGGGTACGTAAGATGTGGTTGCCGGTTTCAGGATCCCGTGTTTCCGCCAGATGCGCCAGCGCCCGAATACCCACTTCCTGGATCAGGGTGTTTTCAGCCATGCGTTTGGCGATTTCGGTTTCCAGCCAAGCGTTTTGGTTGGCCAGTTGGTCGCGCGCCTGTTTTAGTTCCAGTTGCGTGCGGATCCGAGCCAGTATGGTGGGAGGCACCAGAGGCTTGGTAATGTAGTCCACCGCGCCGACATCCAGGCCGCGCAATTCGGCTTCCGTGCTGTCCATGGCCGTGACGAATATCACCGGGATGCGGCTGGTGACGGGGTTGATGTGCAATTGTTCGAAGACCTGGTAACCGTCCATATCGGGCATCATCACATCCAGCAGAATCAAGTCGGGGACTGGTGAGGAGCCGGCGATGCGCAACGCTTTCTGGCCGGAGGTGGCTACGCGCACCAGATAGAGGGGGTGCAGCAACTCGCTGAGAACGGTGAGGTTCTCGGGCGAGTCGTCGACGATCAATATAGTTTTGGGGTTTTGCTCCGGCATGGGCTATCCGTGGTTGATATGCTTTTTTTGAGTCGAAAAAAGACCTGCTAAATCGCTGCCGACATCGGTAATAACTCTAACATGTATCAGTCGGCAGACGAACTGCAAAAGATAGATCATTATGGATTTGTTGCGTTGATTGGCTAGTCCCGAAAGCAGCGTTCGGCGTTACATATATTGATAAATTAAAGCGCAATATCTTTATTTCCCCAACTCGATTAGCGCAGTGTCAGGCCTGTATTTTTCCGTTGTTCCTCGGCTAGGGTGGCGAGTAGTTCGAAATAAATCTATATAATGTGTTTTTATAGCTGAATAATCGATTTAAAGTTTTCCCAAGCATCGTTTATTCATCATCGCTATCTAGTCTTTTTGCATTTCAGGAATGGCGGAATGAATCTTAACCAACTCGAACTACTGCGGGTTTTACAGGAAACAGGTTTCAATCTCAGCAAGGCGGCGGAAAGGATGCATGTCGTGCAGTCGGCGGTTAGCCGGCAGTTGCAGCTGTTTGAAATCGAATTGGGTTCGCCTTTATTCGAGCGGCAAGGCAAGAAGTTGGTTGGCCTGACGCCTCTGGGCGATAGGATCATGGAAGAAGTTGACTTGATCAATCAGGCCAAGAAAAATATCCAGCTGCTGGCGGAGGACTTTCTCGATAACCGTAACGGTACGTTGCATATCGCCACCACGCATACCCAGGCCAAATATCTGTTGCCGGTGCCGGTGCAGAAGTTTCGGACTAAATATCCAGGCATCAAGATTTACATGGTGCAGTCGTCGCCCGAAAATTTGATCAATTTATTGCATCAGCATCAGGCTGATATTGCGATTTGTACCGAGAAATTGGCGGATGACGATAAGTTGGTCGTCAGGCCTTGCTATGAATGGCATCACATCGCCGTGATACCCAAGGATCATCCCTTGGCCGAAGGTGAAATAACATTGCAGCGTTTGGCCGCGCAGCCGATCTTGACTTACTCGCCGGGCTTTACCGGCCGCTCGACGATAGAAAAAACGTTTAGTAAGGCTGGATTGGAATTGGACATCACCCTGGCGGCGGCTGATTCCGATGTGATTAAGACTTACGTCAGGCTGGGGTTGGGCGTGGGTATTATCGCCGGTACCTCATATGAGCCAACCAAGGATAACGACCTGTTGGCCTTGAATTTATCGCATCTTATTCCAAGCTCGACGACCAAGATCGCCTATCTCAAACAGCTCTATTTACCTTCCTACTGCCGTTATTTTATCGAGGAATTATTGAAGGAAGCCGAGCTGAAAAGGAATTGATTTTTCAGCGCTAAGGCTGCTCGGCGGGATTGACGATAGACTGCCCGGCTTTTGAAGAGCTTGATGCTTCCTTGGTTTCGGTTTTTGGCGAACTACTGTTGTTGGCTTTGGGCGCGGTATCCGGCTCGTCGCTGAATAGACCCGTGATTTTTTCCCACATGGATTTGTCCAGATTCCGTTTTGGAAGATCGACACTGGTTTCTGTGGATTCCTTGATGACCGGCAGGGAGCTGGGGCGAAAATCGCCTTGGACGGCCATCAGGTTGTCGCCGTCAAAAAACAGCGAAGCCCGTTTCTGTACCCGATCTTCGCCGCTAACTTGTTTGGAATACAGGTAATCCCAACGTTTTTCGTGAAAGCTATCGGCCAGCATCGGCGAGCCCATGATGTACAGCACCTGGCGTTTGGTCATGTTGGGTCTGAGCTGATCGATCATGCTTTGATCGATCATGTTGCCTTGCTCTATATCCAGCGTGTAGACGCCGGGCAAATTATTCAGGATGGTCGAGCAGGCGGTGAATGTCAGGCTGGCGGTGATGGCAAGCAAAAAGGCTGGTTTGTTCATGGAGTGTGGCGGATACCGACAAAAAACAGCCGCCATTATCCCATAATTCCGCCTGCGGCTAAGGGCAAAAAACGATACAATGTACCGATTGCACGATTAACGGAGACCGACTTGTGGAAACACAGGATTTACGTAACGCTGGGTTGAAGGTCACTTTACCCAGAATTAAGATCTTGGAGATTTTGGAGAAGCAACAGGATGACAGGCATTTGTCGGCCGAGAAAGTCTATAAAATCCTGTTAAGCGAAGGCGAGGAAATCGGCTTGGCGACCGTTTATCGAGTGCTGACTCAGTTTGAGGCGGCGGGACTTGTCGAGCGCCATCACTTCGAGGGCGGAAACTCTATTTTTGAGCTGAACAAGGGCAGTCATCACGACCATCTGGTGTGCATGAAATGCGGACGTGTCGATGAATTTACCGACGAAGTCATTGAAAAACGTCAGAGAGAGATTGCGGAACGGCTGGGCTATTCCTTGACCGATCACAGTCTTTATCTCTACGGCTATTGCGCCGATTGCAAGTCTTCCTAAAATTCCACATGTTCAAACCACTCATTCTATATATCGGCTTGCGCTATACCCGCGCCAAGCGCCGTACCCAATTTATTTCCTTTATCACGCTGACTTCGGTATTAGGCATCGCCCTGGGGGTGACAGCCTTGATTACCGTATTGTCGGTGATGAACGGTTTCGAAGCCGAGTTGCGCGAACGGATTCTGGGCATGACCGCCCACAGCACTGTAACCGGCAGATTTGGTCAGTTAGAGGATTGGCGGACATTGGCCGAGCGCACCCATACTATGCCGCATGTGGAAGGCGCGGCGCCATTTATTCATGGTCAGGTGATGGTGAATTCCGACCAGCAGGTCAGCGGTACATTGTTGCAAGGCGTCTTGCCCGAGTACGAGCCCAAGGTGTCCGAAGTCTCGGAGAAGATGAAATTCGGCAGTATGAATGACTTGGTTCCGGGCGAGTTCGGCATCATACTTGGCGTCGAGTTGGCCAATTATCTGGGGGTGATGATAGGCGACAAGGTGACGGTTATTACTCCGCAGATCAATTCCACGCCAGCCGGCATCCTGCCAAGACTGAAACGTTTTACCGTGGTCGGGATCTTTCAGGTCGGGATGAGTGAATACGACAGGAATATGGCGATGATCCATCTGGACGACGCCGCCAAGCTATTTCGCATTGAGCCAGCCGTGACCGGATTACGCTTGAAGCTGGATGACGTATTGAACGCGCCGCGTATCACTCAGGCGTTGGCCGACACTCTAGGCGACGAATACCGCGTCAGCGACTGGACCAAGGCGCACAGCAATTTTTTTAGAGCGGTTCAAACCGAAAAGCGGGCGCTGTCAATCATCTTGTTTCTTATTGTGGTCGTTGCCGCCTTTAATATCGTTTCGACTCTGGTGATGGTGGTGACCGACAAACGCGGCGACATAGCCATACTCAAGACCCAGGGCTTGTCGAATCCGTCGGTGATGGGGATTTTCATCGTGTTGGGTTGCGTGATTGGTACCGCGGGCACACTGTTGGGAACTATAGGTGGTGTGTCGCTGGCCCTAAATGTCAAAACCATAGTGCCGGCGATCGAAAAAGCGTTTGGTGTAAATTTTATGCCCTCCGATGTCTATTACATCAGCGAAGTGCCGTCTAAGTTGATCTGGGGCGATGTCTATTGGATTGCTATCACGGCGTTCTTACTGTCCTTGCTAGCTACCTTGTATCCGGCCTGGCAGGCTTCGCGTATCAATCCCGCCGAGGTGCTGCGTTATGAATAATTCCGTGGTTTTACAATGCAGGCAGCTCACCAAACGCTACGAACAGGGCGACTTGAATGTCGAAGTATTAAAAGGCGTGGATTTGGATATTCGTGTCGGTCAACGTGTTGCCATTATGGGAGCGTCGGGTTCCGGTAAGAGTACCTTGATGCATTTGCTGGGAGGGTTGGAGAAGCCGACCTCCGGTAGCGTGATCCTGGATGGATTCGACTTGAATAAGGTCGGCGCCGGTAAACTGGGGCAGTTGCGCAATAGTTCACTCGGGTTTATTTACCAGTTTCATCATTTGCTCGGGGAATTCACGATATTGGAAAATGTAGCGATGCCTTTGCTGATCGGAAGAAAGCCGATCAAACATGCCCAACAACAAGCGACCGAACTGCTAAAACGAGTCGGTCTTGGGCATAGAATTCAGCACAAGCCCGGTGAATTGTCCGGGGGCGAAAGGCAGCGGGCGGCGGTGGCGCGAGCCTTGATCAACAAGCCTAAATGCGTGTTGGCCGATGAGCCGACCGGCAATCTCGACAGCAAGACCGCCGAACAAATCTACCAATTGATGTTGGAACTGAATCAGGAATTGCAAGTCAGTTTTCTGGTGGTAACGCACGATCCGGATTTGGCGGCGCGCATGGATCATGTCTTGCATATGGAAGATGGCTTGATCGTCGGCCTGGATAAATAAGCGGCTTAATAATGGTAAGGTTTGAAAGTTGACTAAAGTTACAAAGCAAAGATGTTGGATAATGCTGTTTTTCCGGCGATCTAATAACGCGGGATAATTCCCGCGCGGCGTTGTCCGAGGCTCTTGACACCACGGTACAAATCCGTGAAATCCTGGGCGGTTGGTTTGCTTGCTGAGATGTATTTTAAAGGTGACCGAATATGAAAGCTAAAATCAGTGCAAAAACCTCCTTTCTTGCCGCGGTGATTTCGGCGGTACTTGCCGGTAATACTTGGGCGGAAGCTGTGAGCCCGTTGATCAAGGAGCAGCCACATCATATTTATCATGTGGTTAAAGATAAAACCCTACAACAAACAGCCGATCAGCTGGCTAACCGCAGCGGAATTACGTTTAAGATTAGTGCCGCCGTCGGAGGCGATGTGATTAATCGAAAATTGGCCGGCGACGATTGGAATGCGGTGCTGACTCAACTGTTGCAGGGTTATAACTACACGGCGGTGTCGGATCAGGGCGTCGTGAAAACCGTGGTGATTACCGGACGTAACGGCAGTGGCCAGGATAATGTCGCCCTGCCCAGGGAAGGTGAGCTGGTGGTGGTTGCGCCTGATTTCTCAAAAAAAATCCCCGCAAGATATAAAAATTTTAAAGCCGGATCGGTTCTGAACGTCAAATTGCCGATGGCCGAGCTGGCTAAAATTCCGGTCGGCGATGACTTGGTATTGGATTTACCCATCGGCCAATATAAGGTCAAACACGATAATCTCGTCGCCCATGAGGACGGCAGTTCAACCTGGATAGGTTATCTGGATGAGGAAGGTAAAGGCTATAGAGTCTATCTTTCCCAGG
>JAJRDU010000136.1 GCA_028748685.1 Methylococcaceae bacterium | reverse complement strand
TTGAGCGACGCGAGCACGCAAGCGGATCGTGATTGATCCGCTTGCCCGCGCGTCAAATTTCGCCACATCGGCTCCCTCTTCCTTGGGCAATGCCGTTAAGTTAAGATTGGTAGGGGCGAATTCATTCGCCCTGGGCGATTAAAATCTCCCCTACGGCGGGTGTTTAACGGGATTCAATTCGCCAACATCACGCCGTTTGCGTGCGCCAGCCGCCGTTCTTGTCCACCCACTTCATGCTCAGCCAGTACCACAGCGTCATCGGCGGCATCATCGCGAACCAGCTCCAGTCGTCCAGCAAGAACAGCTTGGCCACCCAGCCGTTGCCGTCGTAAAAATTAACCCAGGGAATGCAGTAAATCGTAAAAAGGAGACAACTCCGGACCAGAATCAACGCCCCCTTGCGGGTTTCAATACTGGACAGGGCCAGGAACACCCAAATCGGCATGTCGTCGGTTTTTTGCATAAATCTCTCCATCAAAATCCAAGTTATAGGTACTACAAACTATCAAGATTTGATCGCAAAGGGAAGACCGAAACTACATTTGCCACGCAAACAAATAATTTAACCCCTAATTAAATCATAAGCTTATTGCACGGGATTGAATTAAATCATGTTATTTAACACTATCAATAGGTCATATCCCTTATTTATTGATTTAAGTCGACACACACAAAATAGCCTTAAATTATTTATATAATTGAACATAATAATATTTTTATTATTGGCGCAGTATCTGCTTGTATTAATCGCTTGCATCGGGTTTCTTCATGGATGTTGAAATAATTGATATCGGCTTAATCGTATCACTCGCCACACATGTCGCAAGGATGAGCCGGAAAGTGACGGTTCTTATCATCTAAAGAAGGCCGGATCGCCTCCTAAAGCGATGAGGATGAGTCGATGTTTCCCTAGTACCTAAAGGCAAACTCGAAAGCATTGCTGTTATACAACTAAAAAAATTATAGAGAGGATTTTCAATGAGCGCTATAAAACTAAGTACGGCTTCAATTGCAATTTTAGCGGCACTAGCCGCACCTTCCGCGGTTCAAGCGCATGCGAGCTATAGCATCGGTACCGGAGCGTCCCCTGTGTGGGTTAATGGTTCAATACCCGATTGGCTGCCAAGCAATGCCACAGTTCCTTCCATTGGCTATTTGGGCATCCATGGCATAAACAATAAACGCGTGATTCAAACTGGTCTATATAATTATGCCTATGCTGCGGCCGATGTTGTTAATGCCAGTGGAGTTATTACCTCCGGCGTTTTAGGCGCGACTACCGCTGATCTTGGCGGAGTGTTTGGAGGAGCCACTCCAACAGTCGGAGATAGCTTGCAAGGCCAGCTTCGGAAATACAACGAGGTCACAAATACCCCAGGTAGCGCTACTGGCGATCTGCCTACTACCAGTTCAATCTCTGTAGGCCAAAATTCCTGGGCTGGAGGTGTTTCCGCATCAAACACTGCACTGTCTTGGGGTAACCTGCATATCAGCCCAGAAACCGCCCTAATGTCAACCGTGAACTATGTTAACGTTACCGTGGGAGATGATTCGTTGTTCTCGGGCAGCAACCAATTAGCTTTCTCTATCTATCAAGGGTGGGCGACAGGCCCAGGCATGCAAGGCCTGAACCTGTTGGGTACTGTGCTAGCAGCCAATGTTGGAGATGACATCGGTCTCTCTATCGCGTTGTCGGGGCAAACCCTCAATGGCGCCGGAACTGAAGGCGAATATACTATTGTTGTCGGCGACCAAAGCACGGACGGTTCATTTGACGGTCACTACAAAATGGCGCTGGAAGCCTCGCTCTCGGCACGTTACAACGTTGTTTCCGCAGTGCCTGTTCCTGGTGCCGTATGGCTGTTCGGTAGCGCGCTGGCGGGCTTGGTCGGTTTCGGTCGCCGCAAATCGGCGGTCGCGGCTTAATCAGGAAAGTTTTATAGTCATCGGCTTTTTCTGATAAGAAAGGTTTGTGATTTCGGTCAAGGATGACCGGGAGCAAGGACGCTCCTCCCCTTCAATTCCCAGTTCAATCGCACTTCTACAGCCGCCAGTTTTGCAGCCCTATCCAAAACTCCTTCGGCAAAGATGTTTGTTCATTTCGTTGACTCGCAAGCGGCCCGACTAAAAATGATATGCCATCAATTTATTTAAGCATACGCTCACTATCTTAGCCTGCTATCTATCCCACACCAGCCGCTGCACCACCAAACTCCCCACCATATCACCCTCGACATTCACCATGGTACGAACCGTATCCAGCAATCGATCTATCGGCAGCAATATGGCAACGGCTTCCGCCGGCAGGCCGACCGATTGCAAGACCATCACCATGGTCACCATGCCGGCGCTGGGTATGCCCGGCGCACCGATCGCAGCGATCATGGTGGTGAAGAACACAATCAACTGCTGAGCCAGATCGAGTTCGATACCGGCCAGATTGGCGACGAACAGCGCGGCGGCAGCTTCGTAGAGCGCCGTGCCGTCCATGTTGACGGTGGCACCCAAGGGCACCACGAAACCGGCGATACCGGGCTTGACGTGCAGATGCTGTTCTGTGCAGCGTAGCGTCACCGGCAAGGTCGCCGAACTGGAACTGGTGGCAAAGGCAGTGAGCAACGCTTCGCGGCTCCCTTTTAAAAACCGTAGCGGCGACATCCGTGTGACCAGAAACAATAGCAGAGGCAAGACCACGAAGCCATGCAACAACGTGGTGCCAAGTACCACGGCGATGAATTTGGCGAGGCTACTCAATAATGCCAGATTTTGCGTCGCCAGCAATTGCGCCAGCAAGGCCATGATGCCGAACGGCGCCAGATGCATGATCCAACCGACCAGCCGCAGCATCAGTTCCAGGCCTTCCTGCATCAGCAGCAGAATATTACGGTAACGGTCTCCGCCGACCACCAGGGCGATACCCAGCAACAGAGCGAACACCACGAT